>NZ_DBFOSR010000098.1:0-20504 GCF_048427265.1 Paraeggerthella sp. | reverse complement strand
AGATTCGCCGCTTTCCCGCTCGCAGCGTTAAGCTGGCGCTTCAAGACCACGCCGAGCAGGATGCACAGCGCCAGGATTGCGGCGCATATCAGATAGGCTGCATCGAACGTGCCCGTGACGTCGAACACCACATCGGCCATGACCGGCGCCAGCACGCCCGAAAGCCCCCAGGCAAGATAAAGAATGCCGTAGTTCGTCCCGTAGTTCCTCAAACCGTACAGATCCGCCGTCATCGAGGGAAACACGCTCAAGAGCGTTCCGTACGAGAATCCAACGAACAGCGCCCCCAGCGTCAGCAGCGCGAAGTTTCCGTACAGCGCGAACAAGCACATGTTGAGGCACTGGATGGCGAACACTAGAACAAGGGTGTTGATGCGCCCGATCTTGTCCGACAGGATGCCGCCCACAACACGACCGCCCGTATTGAACAGGGCCAGAAGGGAAACGAGCAAGGCTGCGTAGCCTGCGGCGCTCGCAGGATCCTGGATGGTCGCGATCTTCGAAAGGTTGCCGATGATCATGAGACCCACCGAAGACGACAGCGCGAACAACGCAAACAGCAGGTAGAACTCCTTGGTTCGAACCATTTGACGCCACGTACGATCCGGGGTCCGCTCGACGGATGCCTTCCCCGCTTTACGAACGGAGGATGAAGCGGGAACGTAGTCGGTTTCGGGGTTCTTGATAAGCTGGGCGATGGGCACGCTTACGACGATCGTGACAATGCCCAGGATCAGGAACGTCTGCGAAATGCCGAAGCCCTCGATCAATATCTGCGTAGCCGGTGCAAGATAAACCGCCGCTAGCCCGAAACCGCCGACGACGAGTCCTGCGACAAGCCCCTTCTTGAAGGGATCGAACCACTTCAAAGCGCACGGCGTAACGCAGCCGTAGCCCAATCCGATTCCCGTTCCAGTAAGAACTCCGTACGTGAGGCACACTCCGAGCACGCTTTGCCCCGCGAACGAAGAAAGCACCATGCCCATGCCGGCCAGCAAGCCGCCCGCCGTGATGACCTTACGAGGTCCTATCCTGTCCTGCACGATGCCGCCGCCCAGCAATCCAAGCGCGAAGAACACGATGGCGATGGTGTACGGCAGTCCCGCCTGCGCGCTCGACCAGCCGAACCCGCCTGCGTCAGGCGCGGCGGTCAGCCCTGATTTGATAACGCTCCACGAATACAACAAGCTGATGGAGAGGTTGAACAAAACCCCTGCTATCAGGACGACGTTCGCTCTGCTTTGAGTCTTCGATCGTTGCATGGATCCTCCTCGTCTTGGGGGAAAGCACGCAGTATAGCGAACGAGGTTCGGTGTCTTGATGCTTGCCCTTCCTTTTCCGATAAGCGGCAAACGCATCGTTTACGTCGCGAGCCATCGTTTCCGGAAAGGAGCAACGAGAACATGCATATAACCTAGTAAAACACTTTCGATTATGCGAAAACGGACACCCGATCCGCAGGGCGTTCGGAATACGCCCAATCGGCGAACGGCTGCCGGCGCGCGACCCGCACAGCCGCTGCGGCCCATTGAACATACGAGATCCAACAAGCGAAACCTCCGTCTAAGCCGTACCGACGTCGATCGAGCATCGGAATCCCGGCATACGGCCCCGAAACCGCGAAAGCGAGACCGCGTCGGCCTCGCTTTCTTGCCAAGGAGCTTCAACAGCTCCTTCTATATCAGGTTGATCGACTCCTGCTGGAAGCTTACGCCACCGGAGGGGTGCCCTCGGCGTTGCCGAAGATGGCGTCGATCTGCACCAGGGCGTCCATGGGCAGAGCGGAGGCGCCCACGACGCGGCGAGCAGGGGTGCCGCCCGGGAAGAACGTCGCGTACACTTCGTTCACCGCATCAAGGTCGTCGATGTTCTTCAGGAAGATGTTCACCTTGACGGCGTCCTCCATCACGTGGTCGACGCACTCGATGATGGCCTTGATGTTCTTGAAGCACTGCTCGGCCTGCTCCTTGACGCCGCCAGCAACCATGGCGCCCGTGGCGGGGTCGATACCCAGCTGAGCGGAGATGTTGTTGTAGTGCGAGAAGGCAACGGTCTGCGTGGAGAGCTTGCACTTCGGCGCGGCGTCCGTGTTGTTAGCCTCGAGGATGAGCCCGTGACGGTCCTCGACCAGCTGCGGGGGCGTGCCGTCGCCATGGGAAACCACGGCTTCGATCTGCACGAGCGCATGCATGGGAAGGCCGGCAACCTCGACCACCGTGCGAGCCGGCATGTAGGCGACCGCGCGAGCGATGCCCGAATCCGGGAAGAAGCGCGTGTACGCCTCGTTCATGGCATCCGTGTCGGCGAGGTCCTTGAGGAACACGTTCACCTTGACGATGTCGTCGAAGGGCACGTCGATGCTCTCGAGCACGGCCTTGATGTTCTTCAGGCACTGCGCGGTCTGCTCGCGCACGCCGCCGACCACGATCTGGTTCGACTTGGGGTCGATGGGCAGCTGGGCGGAGATGTTGTTGTAGTGCGAGAAAGCCACGGACTGCGTGGACATGACGTCCAGCGGAGCGTTGTGCGTGTTGTTCGTGTACTTCAGGATGTCGCCGGCCTGCGGAGCGTTGGGGATGGTGCCTTCGCCGTTGGAGATCAAGGCCTCGACCTGGATCAGGGCGTCCATGGGCAGAGCGTCAACGGCGACGACCGTGCGGGTGGGCACGTAGGTCGGGAAGAACACCTTCTGCACCTCGTCGACGGCGTCCATGTCCTGGATGTCCTTGACGAAGATGGTGATGCGGATGACATCGTTCATGACGTGATCGATGCTGTCGATGATCGTCTCGATGTTCTCGAAGCACTGCACGGCCTGCTCCGTGATGCCGCCGGGCACCAACTCGCCGGTGGCGGGATCGATCGGCAGCTGAGCCGAAAGGTTGTTGTAGTGCGAGAAAGCCACGGTCTGCGAGTACAGATCGCTCACCGGGGCATCTTCCGTGTTCCTTGCCAGTACTACGTTATCGCCGCTCATTAGTACCCTCCTTTTAGAGTGTCTCGCTTACGATGCTTACGATCGGACCGCATGGGCCCTGTTCCCGAGGCGGACCGCCCGAAGGACGCTCCTAGTCTTTTTGGGAGGGCTGCATTATACCTATTTGTGCAGGTGCACAAATCCCTTTTCGGCAGATTTCCCCGCAGCCCTACCGGGCCCGTCCGACCGTTCGCCGCAAAATCTGGAAGGCTGAAAGCTGGCATGCAAAAAACGGGTGCGTTGCTCTTATTTCATGCAGGATTATCGCACCTACCGTTCACCGATTAATTTTCGCGCACGTGCGCACGACCGCAATATCACCACGGAATATACCGAACTTCGCCTCGCAACGAAACGAAGGCGCCCTCCTGCGCAAAAAAGCGACAGGAGGGCGCCTTCGTCAATGCACGACGAGCGCTTCCGAAGCTACCCTCGCCTTCCTCCGGTGTTCAGCCAGGCCAGCAGGCCCGCGCAACCGGCCAGCACGTCGTCGTACGTGGTTTCGAAGTCGCCCGTGTACCACGGGTCGGCCACATCGCGATCCGTGTCTGCAAATTCGAGCAGCTTAATGCAGCGGCCTTCGGCCTCCCGACCCAGTTGACGACGCATGTCGCGCATATTCGCCTCGTCCATGCCCACAAACAGGTCCCACTCCCCCGCGTCTGCCCGCTTGAGGCGTCGCGCCCTCTTGCCAGCGCAGTCGATCCCTTGCGCCGCGAGCACGGCGCGCGTTCCCGAATGCACGGGGCTTCCTATCTCGTCATCGTGGGTGGCCGCCGACTCGATGACGAACGCATCGGCCAAACCGCGCTTGGCAACCAGGTCCTTCATGACGAACTCCGCCATGGTAGAGCGACAGATGTTGCCATGGCACACGAATAGGATGCGGTACGGCGCACTCATCGAGCGGCCTCCTCGGGCTCGAGCACTTCTTCGTAGCAGGCAAGCAGGTCGGGCATGACGCGCTTGATGCTAACGGGCTTGAACGTAGTCGCATCGACCAGGCAATGGGTGCTGCGCCCCGTGCAGCACGGCTTCTCCGTTTCCATGTCCTGCCCTTCCCTGAACACCTCGTAGGCGTACACGGTCTTCGTCGGCCGCGACAGCACGACGCGCGTGCGCACGATGGCCGTGTCCCCGTAGCGCAAGGGCATGCCGTAGTCGCATTCGAAATGCGTGACGGGAGAAAGGTAGCCTGCCTCTTCGATGCGCGCGTACGGAAATCCGATCGCCTCCAGAAACGAGGTGCGCGCATCTTCGAAGTACAGCAGGTAGTTTGCATGATAGACGATGCCCATCATGTCGGTTTCAGCATAGCGTATGGTTATTGGCGTGCAGACGCGCATGGGTGGCGGCCCTGCCTTTCGCAATCGGCTACAATGTGAGTATGCGCAATATCGTATCGTATATAGCAGAAGAGCAGCGGACTTTCTCCGAATTACCGTTCAACCCGGTGGACTCCCTCGTATTCTCGACCCTGGCTTACCTCAACTACGAAGAAGCCGGACGCGACCAGGCTGACGCCTTGCGCTCGGACGGCTCGATCGCCGCCCCTTGGGAGGCGCTGCTCGACGCAAGCGGCCCCCGGCGCGTGCGCTTGCACGACGTTTTGGCCTTGTCGGACTGGGAGGCCCTTACCGCGCACAGCTGGATGGAGGATGCGCGGGACACCGTGGCTTTTTTGCACGTGGCAATGGCGAGCCGTCGTTTGCGCGACGTGCGGGTATCCTTCTACGCCAACGAACGATCCGAGGTGGTTGAGAAGCAGTTCAGCGCCGTAACCTTGTTCTTCCCCGCCATTGAGGGAGAGCGTGCTTACCTGGCGTTTCGAGGCACGGACGGCAGCTTCGCCGGTTGGAAAGAAGACTTCAACCTGTGCTTCAAAGACGTCATCCCGTCGCAGTGCACGGCGGCGGCCTATCTTTCGGGCGTGGCGTCGGCCTGCGCGTGCCCGCTTCTGGTTGGCGGCCACTCGAAGGGCGGAAACCTTGCCGAGTACGCGGCTCTGGTTGCAGACGACGGCACGTTCTCGCGCCTTGAAGGCGTGTTCAACCACGACGGCCCGTCGTTTTTGGACGATCCCTCCCCGCGCATCGACGATCCGACGTTCTGCTCGCTTCTGCACAAGAGCGTCCCCGAATCTTCCGCGTTCGGCATGATATTGGAACGGCGCGCCGACTACCGCGTGGTAAGATCATCAGCGCTTTCGGTGTTTCAGCATGAGCCGTTCACCTGGCAGACCGAAGGATCGGACTTCCTGTACCAGGACGAGCTCAACGCATCGGCCGTGTTCTTCGACGAAACGCTCGACGCATGGCTGCGCAGCAGGAACGCGTCCGAGCGCGAGCGGTTCATCGATTCGATCTACGACTTGTTCGCCTCGACCGAGGCGAACACTTGGGCCGAGTTCCAGGAAAACCTGTTCGCGAACACCCGGCAGCTTTTGGGATCGGGATCCAAGCTGGACGCGGAAACCAAGAGTTTCATCTGGAAGACGCTGGGAGGATTGGGCAGCGTGCTGAAGGAAGAAGCCATCAAGCGCTTCAAGTCGTCGCCGCCCATGTGGCTACCGCGTCGTCGCGAAGCGTACGCAACAATGAAGACGAGGAAGGAAGCGAAGCATGAGCGCAGAAGCGCCCGCAAGGACGGCTGACGAAAGGGACGCGGAAACGAAGAGCGCATACGGAAGGTTTACGCTGCGCATGGCGGTGCAGCTAGCGGCTCCTCATACGTGGCCGGCGGCCATTCTGCCCGTACTGGTGGCAACCGCAGCGGCCGCTGCCACAACGGGAGCCGTTTCCGCCGTGATGGCATGCGTGCTGCTGGTCATCTGCGTGCTGATGCAAGCCTCGGTCAACACGTTCAACGACTACTACGATTACGTGAAAGGCGCGGACTCGGCCGACGACAACGTGGATCCGACCGATGCCGTGCTGGTGTACAACAACGTGAATCCGCGCGCAGCGCTCGGACTTGCCGTCGGGTTTCTGGTGGCGGCGTTCGGACTGGGCGTTTACGTTATCTGGCAGGCCGGATGGATTCCGTTGGCTCTGGGCGTCGTCGGCGCGATCATCGTGGTTTTGTATTCCGCGGGGAAAACGCCCATCTCCTACCTGCCCATTGGCGAGCTTGTCAGCGGGTTCGTCATGGGCGGGCTCATTCCCCTTGCCTGCTACCAAGCATTGACCGGAGCGTTCGACCTGCGCGCGCTGCTGTGGGCGGTGCCCACCGTGCTGGGCGTTGGGCTGATCATGTTCACGAACAACACGTGCGATATCGAAAAGGACGTCGAATCGGGACGTCGCACTCTGTCGGTGCTGCTGGGACGCGACCGCGCGCGCAGGCTGTACCACAGCGTGGTGGCGGCTTGGATGATCTCGATCGCAGCGCTGGTGGCCCTGTTCTTCACGAGCGGCGTCATCGTGGTTCCGTTCATGTTGCTTGCGTCGTATCCGCTGGTGAAAGCGCTCATAGCCAACCCGCTCGCGCCTGCGTCGCGCATAGGCGCCATGGCGCAGGTATGCAGCTTGAACATCGCGTTGGGCGCGTTTTACGCGGCGGCGTTGTTCGCAAGCGGCTTTTCCCTGTTCGTGTAGGAGGCTGCCATGACGTACGACTTCGATCGAGTGATCGAGCGACGCGGAACCAATAGCGAGAAATGGGATTGCGGACCGCAACTCAAAGGGCGCGACGATCTGCTGCCGCTCTGGGTCGCCGATATGGACTTCGCGCTGCCCGATGAGGTGCTTGACGATATGCGCACAGCCGTGAACCACGGCGTGTTCGGCTACGGGTTCGCAGGAGCCGCGTACTACGAATCGGTTCTGGCCTGGTACTCGGATCGTTTCGACTGGACCGTGGAGCGCTCGTGGCTCACGCAAACTCCCGGCGTGGTGTTCGCGCTGGGAATCGCCCTGCAGGCGTTCACCGATCCAGGCGATGCCGTGCTGATTCAGCAGCCCGTTTACTACCCGTTCGCGCAGCTCATCGAATCGAACGGACGCAAGCTTGTTGACAGCCCGCTTGTCTACGAGCAGGGGCGATACCGAATAGACTTCGATGATTTCGAGAAGAAGATCGCGTCCTCTCGGGTGAAGGCGTTCATTTTATGCAGTCCCCACAACCCGGTCGGCCGGGTATGGACGCACGACGAGCTGGAGCGGATCGGGCGCATCTGCCGCGCGCACGACGTGCTGGTCATCTCGGACGAGATCCACGCCGACTTCACCTATCCGGGGCATCGCCATCACGTGTTCCCTACGGTGGATCCTTCGTTCGCCGAACGCTGCGTAGTATGCACGGCGCCGAGCAAGACATTCAACATCGCCGGGCTGCAGATAGCGAACATCGTCATCCCGAACGAGGAACTGCGCGCACGGTATCGCAAGGTTTTGGAGCGGATCGGCTACTTCGGAGCAAGTCCGTTCTCGCTGGAAGCATGCCGTTCGTGCTACACTCACGGCGGCCCTTGGCTGGACGAGTTGAAGGACTACCTGGCGCAGAACCTGAGCTTTTTAAGGGAGTTCCTGCGCGAACGGATGCCTGAGATCGCGTTGGTCGAGCCGCAGGGCACGTATCTTGCATGGCTCGATTGCTCGGGCTTGGGCCTGGACGACGCGCGGCTTGAAAAGCTCATGGTGGACGACGCGCGCGTGTGGCTTGATTCCGGCAGCATGTTCGGACCATGTTCGGGGCAGTTCGAGCGCGTGAACATAGCCTGCCCGCGCGCCACCCTCGAACGCGCCCTCGAGCAGATAGAATCAGCTGTCGGAAAGCTGCGCGCACAGCGTGCGGTCAACCGGGAAAGATAAAGGAGCACGCTATGGAAATCGTTCGTTTCGGCGTAGGGCTGGTGCTGTTGATTGCGTCGGGCGCGTTGACGGTGCAGTTGTGGAACGGCAACTGGCTGTCGCTGATCGCAAAGCCTACGACCACGAAGAAGGGAACGTTTTATCCTGAAGGCACCCGCAAATCAGGACAGCGCGCAGCCTGGGTCATGGTCGCCTGCTTCGCGGTGGTCGGAACGCTCATGGCGTTCGAGATGGCGAAGATGACCGGGCTCGTCTTGTTCGCGCAGATCGCTTCGGTACTGTGCAACGTAATGCTGGTTGGATTCTGCATTCTGGCGGTATGGACCCTGTTTTCCCGCTCGAAAGGCGCAGACGGCAAGTTGAACTTCGGCGGCGACAACGTGCGCCTGACGCTTCTGCTGCTGGGAAGCTGCGTGGTACTTACGCTCGTGTCGCTTCTGTTCGCGTAGTCGCGTCAACTCCCGCCGCGTTCGGCGGGAGTTGACGCGGGGTGCAAGCCGGCCTCCTATCGCACAGCCGAAACCATCAGCCCTGGTTTGCGTCCGGATCTTGAAGAGCGCTCCCGCGACGGTTTCGGCAACGAAATCCTTAACGATCCTCAACGTTGCGGCACTTGCCCCTTCAAACGTCGAAGCAAGCTGCTAAGATACGGTGTTCGAGGGATGAATCTGGGCGAAAGGTACGGACACGATGGTCGAAAGCGCGCTGCTGGCCGCGTACGAGCTGGCGACGGTGCTCGCGCCGTTTCTTGTAGCCTACGCGATACGGCATGCCCACGCACGACGAACGGGCTCCATTCCCGTTGAGTTCGCGCCCGCTTTCGCGTTCGTGCTGTACGTGTTTGCCGTGCTGTACGTCACGGGATCGGGCACGCTGTACGACCTGCTGCGGCAAACGGCCAGCTGGGGGCCGAATGACCTGTACTTGATTCCGTTTCTTGCCGCCGACCCGATCGGATGCGCTCTCAATGTCGTGCTGTTCCTCCCCTTGGGCTTTTCGATCCCGTTCATCTGGAAGCGAGTTGACCGGGCGTTCACCATAGGAGCGATGGGCTTCTCTTTTTCGCTCGCCATCGAGCTGAGCCAGCTTCTCAACCATCGCGCGACCGACATCGACGACCTGATATTGAACACGCTCGGCGCGCTTTTGGGCTTCGCGCTGTATCGACTTTGGTCGAATCGCGCGAATGCGGCGCGCAGCAAGCATGTTTTCGTCTCGGAGCGTCTTCCGAGTGCACGCGAACCCGCCCTGTACCTGGCCGTCACCTTTGCGGGGCATTTCTTTTTGTTCAACGAGATGGGTATTGCGAAACTGCTTTACGGGTTCTAAGCACCTGCGCCCTCCGCGCCAAGCCGATACGCTCTATCGCCAGCGTATCTGGGTAAGATCCTTCAGGTCGGTTGAAATCCTGTCGAGATCGAACAAGGCCAGCAACTCTTCGGGCGACGCCGGATCGCACGTGGGGGCAAGCCCCGTGATTCCCGCAATATGGCCGATAACTCCCTCGGGCGTTTTGAACCGATCCAAAAGAGCATCGAGCGCCGCGTCGTGATCGCGCTTCGAAAGGCGCCGCCCCTCTCCCGCAACGATAAGCGGCACATGGGCGTACGCAGGATGCCCCAGACCGAGCAGTTCCTGCAGATACAGCTGCTGCGGCGTGGAGCAAAGCAGATCGACGCCGCGCACGACCGAGTTCACCCCTTGCTCCGCATCGTCTACGACCACGGCCAGCTGGTACGCGAACGCCCCGTCCGAGCGCTGTATCAGGAAATCACCGCACTCGCGATCCAGGTTCTGACGATACGGCCCCTGTATTTGATCGTCGAAGGATACGGTTTGATCGGGAACCGCCAGCCGCTGCGCCGGAGCGCGTCGGGCACGCCGCAAGGCGCGCTCCTCAGCCGTCAACGCACGACAGGTTCCCGGGTACACGGGCTTTTCGCCACGATGAGGCGCTGATGCCGCATGCAGATCGGCGCGCGTGCAGAAACAGGGGTACACGAGCCCGCGCGCAGCCAGCGAATCAAAGGCGGCCCGATACGCCTCCGTGCGATCATGCTGGAAGTACGGCCCTTCGTCCCAGGTGAGTCCTAACGCCTCGAAATCGCGTTGCACGGCATCGATGAACTGCGGCTTCGATCGTTCGGCATCAAGATCCTCTATGCGCAGGACAATCCGTCCGCCTTGCGATTTCGCCACAAGCCACGCCACGAGCGCCGCGAACACGTTGCCCGCATGCATGCGCCCGGTCGGAGAAGGAGCGAACCTCCCGACGACCTCGGTATGCGAAGGGGCTGCTTGCATGGGCTGATCTCCTGTTGGTCCTTCCCGCGTGCGGGCTACCGCACCGCAATGCCGGCGGGAGGCCGACGTGCGTGCACGGGCCTCCCGCATTCAATCTACTTGCGTCGATCTTCGACGTGCTTCGTCTTGCCCAGAGACCTCTCGATGCCGCCGGGCTCGACCAGCTTCACGCGCACGCCCACCAGAAGAACGCCCTTGAGCTTCTCCTCGATAGCGCGGCGGAAACGATCCATCTCCTCGAAAGAATCGCTGAACGCCTCGGGCTTGAGCTCCACGTGCACCGCCATGCGGTCGAGCCCGCCCTCGTTGTCCACCACGATGCGGTAGTGCGGCGTGACCCCTTCGATGCCGGTGAGGACATCCTCCACCTGGCTGGGAAACACGTTCGTGCCGCGGATGATCAGCATGTCGTCCGAACGCGCGCGCACCTTCTGCATGCGCGCCGTCGTGCGCCCGCACGCGCACGGCTCCGTGACCACGCGCGTCAGATCGTGCGTGCGGTATCGCAGCACGGGAATAGCCTGCTTGCCAAGGGGCGTGAGCACCAGCTCGCCCATCTGCCCATCGGCGACGGGCTCGCCCGTTTCGGGATCGATGACCTCCCACAGGAAGTGATCCTCCGCAATATGCTGCATGTCGCGCGCCGCCAGGCATTCGCCCGACACGCCTGGACCCATGACTTCGGTCAGACCGTAGTTGTCGGTGCAGACGATGCGCATACGGCTTTCGATCTCGGCCTTCAGGCCCGGCGGGCAGGGTTCGCCGCCGAACAGGCCCACGCGCAGGGTGGACCGCTCCCAATCGAAGCCCATGCGCTCTCCCACCTCGCACATGTGCAGGGCGTAGGAAGGCGTGGCCACGAGCACGGTGGTGCCGTAGTCCTGGATCATGGCGATGTGGCGCTCGGTGTTGCCCGACCCTGCGGGAATCATCATGCAGCCAAGCTTCTGCAGCCCGTAGTGCAAGCCGAAGCCGCCGGTGAACATGCCGTATCCGAACGCCATCTGCGCTCGATCGCCCGGCACGACGCCCGCCATCTGCACAAGGCGCATGATGCAGTCGGCCCACAGCTCCATGTCATGATCGTTATAGCCGACCACGATGGGCTTGCCCGTGGTGCCCGAGGACGAATGCAGCTCCTTCACCTGGTCGAGCGGTACGGCGAACAGCCCGTACGGAAACGTGTCGCGCAGGACCGACTTGTCGGTGAAGGGGAGTTTGCGAACGTCTTCAAGCGTCTTGATGTCATCGGGGCTCACGCCGTCGCGGTCCATGCGCTCGCGGTACCAGGCCACGCGGTCGTACGTCCAACGCACCTGCTCGATCAGGCGCTCGAGCTGCAGCGCGCGAATCTCCTGGCGCGAGGCGCACTCGACGGCAGGGTTGTGGATGGGCAGGCTGGAGAAGTCCCCGGCTTGGGCGGCAGCCAGCGCCGCGCCCTTGACGGTCATATCGGCCATGACGTTCACCGCCCTTCAGCGGGCGCAAGCGGCTGCGCGAGATCGTCCTGCCCGATGAGCTCCACCGGTTCGCCGGCCAGCAATTCCTCGGCACGTGCCAGATCCTTGACGGATAGCGCGATGTAAGTGGAGATGAGGGAATAGCTGTACGTGACGTTGATGCCGCAATCGGCCATGACGCCCATGACGCGCGCCAACTCGCCGGGCGTGTCGTCCAGGCGCGCGCACAGCACCTCCGATTTCGTGGCGGCGGCGCCCATGTCGGTGAGCACGGCCAACGCCTTGTCCGGATCGCTCACGATGAAGCGCACGATGCCGTAGTCTCCCGTGTCGGACGCGCTGTATCCGCGAACGCTGACGTGAGCGGCCTCGAAGGCGTCCAGCACGCGCCGCAGATGCCCCGGCCTGCTCTCAAGAAACACGCTGATCTGCTGTACGCTCATGCTCGATCCCCTTCCCTGCTCTCGACCGCTTCCTCGGCGAAGGCGAAGCCGGCGCGAAACGCGGCCAGGTTCGCTTCGACGGTTTTGGGCGGCACGCGCTTTGCGATGACCCGCTCCCATGCGTCCTGCGGAAACTCCAAACGCGTGGCAAGCGCGCCCAGCAGCACGACGTTAACCGACTTCGGGCTGCCGACGCCTGCGGCTATGTCACCGGCGGAAATGAGCGTGGCACCCGCGTCGGCCAGCGTTTCGCGGGCGTTCTCGGGCATGGACGCACGTCCGATGAGCACGGGCAAAGGCTGGATGGACTCGTCGGCCACCAGCAAGTACCCGCCTTCGCGCACGAAGGAAAGGTTGCGCAGCGCCTCGGTCGTCTCGAACGACACGACGCAATCGGCGCACCCCTCGTCAGCCACCATGGACTGCACGCCGTCGCGCCCGAAGCGCACCACCGTGGTAACCGCGCCGCCGCGCTGAGACATGCCGTGAATCTCCGAAACCTTGGCGTCGAAGCCGGATTCCAAAGCCGCATGGGCAAGCAGATCGGCGGCGAGGATGGTTCCCTGCCCGCCGACGCCGCACAGGAGCACTGTGGTCGCCTTATTCATGGCAGCCCCCTTTCTCCAGAGCAGGTTGCGCGATGGCCTTCCAGGCGCAGTACTGCGCGCATTGGCCGCACCCGACGCACTGGCCGGCGTCGATGATCGCATGGTCCGTTTCGGGATCCTTCGATATGGCAGGGCAGCCCAAGGTCGAGCAAACGCCGCACGCCGTGCAGGCGTCGCTTACGGCGTACACCGGATTCTTGATGCGATCGATGAGCACGCACGGGCTGCGGAACACCAGCACGGAAAGGTCCTCGTTCGCCACGGCCTCCTTGAGCGTGCGGCGCACGGCCTTCGCATCGTTGGGATCGATCGTGCGAACGTCCTCCACGCCCAGCGCGCGCACGATGCCCTCCAAGTCCATCTCGCGCGACGGACGTCCCTGAAGCGTTTCGCCGTTGAACGGGTTTCCCTGACGGCCCGTCATAGCGGTCGTACGGTTGTCGAGCACGCAAACGGTGCCGCCGCCCTGGTTGTACACGGTGGAGATGAGCGCCGAAAGCCCCGAATGCGCGAAGGTCGAATCGCCGATCACGCCCACGACGGGACGATGGTCGGTTCCGGCCCACGCCAGCTCGAAGCCGTGCGACATCGAAACGGACGCGCCCATATCGATGGTGGTGTCCATGGCGGAAAGGGGCGGCAGCGCACCGAGCGTATAGCATCCGATATCGCCCGTGACCACGGCCTTCATACGCGAAAGCTCCTTGAACACCAAACGGTGGGGGCACCCGGCGCACAGCGCAGGCGGGCGGCCTGGAAGGCCTTCGGGCATGGATGCGTGCGCAGGCTCGTCGAGTCCGAACGCGGCGCGAATCAGACCGGGCGAAAGCTCGCCGTCGCGCGGCAACGGGTTCTCGAACTCGGCAACCGTTATTCCGAGCGCTCGCACGGAGTCGGTCAGGTATTCGGACGCTTCCTCGACCACGTACAACGCATCGACGCTGGCAGCGAAGTCGCGCAGCGCACGAGCGGGCAGCGGCCACGTTACCCCGAGCTTGAACACCGACGCGTCAGGCAGCGCCTCGGTCACGTGTTGGTACGTCGCGCCGGCGCAGACCACGCCGACGGCGCTTTCCTTATGCACGACGTTGTTGTACGGGCATTCCTCGACCCACGCGCGCAACGCGTCGATGCGGTCGAGCTGCACCTTGCGGCGCGGCTTCGCGAATGCGGGCATCATCACCCACTTGGCAGGATTGCTCTCGTAGGCCTTCACCGGAACGTCGGTGCGCTCGCCAGGCTCCACCGGGGTCTTCGTGTGCGAAACGCGCACGGTCGAGCGAATGAACACGGGCACGTCGAAGCGCTCGGACAGATCGAACGCTTCGCGCGTGAAGCGCAGGGCTTCGGCGGAATCCGCAGGATCGAGCATGGGAATATGCGCTGCGCGGGCGTACCAGTGCGAATCCTGCTCGTTTTGCGACGAGTACATGCCCGGATCGTCCGCGGCCAGCACGACCAGGCCGCCTCCCACGCCCGCATATGCGGCGGTGAACAGCGGGTCGGCCGCCACGTTCACGCCTACGTGCTTCATCGTCGTGAGAACGCGCGCGCCGGCGGCAGACGCGCCGATGCCCACCTCCACGGCCACCTTCTCGTTGACGGCCCATTCGGCGTACACGCCGTCCTTCTTCGCGAACGCTTCGAGCGTTTCCGTCGAAGGCGTTCCGGGGTACGCCACGCCGATATGGGCGCCGGCTTCCCACGCCCCTTGGGCGATCGCCTCGTTACCTGACATCAATTCCATTAGACGAACCTTCCTTGAATGCTGACCCGCAGGGAATTATACGGCAAAGCGCGCCGCGCGGCCCGGTCAAAGAAGGAAGACCGTTCCGAGCGGCGCGCTATTCGACGCTGGGCGCCCGACGGCGCGTCGTCGCCCTGAAACGCGAAGCTCGGCTTCAGCTCGGCCTCAGGACGACGACGCGCGAAAGAGCGCGTTACTCCTCTTTGTAGACCAGGCAGAACGCCCCGATCTGGATGACGTCGCCGTTTTCGAGCTGGCGCTCGTCGATGCTCGCGTTGTTCACCCACACTCCGTTGAAGGAGTTGGAATCTCGGATGACATAGCCCCCGTTCGCAGGCTCGACCGACGCATGGGAGCGCGACACGGTCATGTCGTTGAGAAACACGTCGCACTGGGGGCTGCGGCCGATGGACAGCGGCGCGTCGGCAAGGTGGAAGCTGACGCCGGTCTGCGGACCGCGCACCACATGCAGCACGGCGCTCGCCTGGGGCTGGGCTGCCGAAGTCAACGGGTCGTCCGACAGCGCCACCGGCTCGAAGCGCTGCGTGCTGCCAAGAAGCTTGAACCCGCAGGTCGGGCATGCGGCTGCCTGGGCGTCAACCGGATTGTTGCAAACGGGGCACATGGTGCTCATGGCAATTCCTCTCTGCGGCGCGCCTTACGCGGCGGGGGCCGTCTTGTCTACGACCAGCGGCGTTTCGTTGATCGTCACGGATTGGGCCACGGTGCTCTGCCCGGAGAACCCTCTGAACAAGCGATCCCACCAGATTCCCACGCTCTCGAAGAAATTGGGGGCTGCAACGTCTTCGCATGCGACCAAGTCCATAGTGGCTATTTCAGCGTTGCGCTGCTTGAACGTGATGGTGCCCACCTTGTCGCCTGCGCGCACGTCGGTGGTCAGCTGATCGAACGAAAGCGACTGGCTGACGTTGCCGTTCAGGTCGAAGATCGTGGCAGAAGCTGCAGGATCCGCAAGCGTGGCCTTCACGGTCTTGTCGATCCATCCTTCGTGCGCCACTTCGGCGATTACGGGAACCTCGGCTCCGTTCATGATGGCGGTCTGGTTGCTGTGGGCCAACGGGTACTTCACCTCGTGCTGGTACACCCACTCGCAAAGCGCCTGCGCATCCCTGAAACGCTGAGGCTCGGACGAGGAGTTGATGACGATGGCGTACAGCTCTTTCTCGCCGTTGTTGGCAGCGCCTGCGAACGAGAACCCTGCGAGCGCGGTGAACCCGGTTTTGACGCCGATGGCGTACTCGTAGATGTCGAGGAAGCCGTCCGTGGTCTCGAGGCTGATGTCCGCCTTCGCGCCGCCGCGCGTCACCTGGATGACGGTATCGCCCTGGGAAACGTCCGCGCGGAACGTCTCGTTCTTCATGGCGTACTGCACCACCTTGGCCACGTCGGCAGCCGTGCTGTGCAGGTTGCCCGCGTACGCGTCGAAGTCCAGGCCGTGGGGGTTCTCGTAGACCGTATCGGTGCAGCCGAGCTCTGCGGCCTTCGCGTTCATCTGGGCAACGAACGCGCCTTGAGCGCTGTCGCCCGATGCCGTGCCGCTTGATTGGAGCGCAGCGCCCACCGTCTCGGCGATGGCGACGGCCGCGTCGTTGCCCGACGGGACGAGCAGCGCCGTCAGGGCCGTGCGCAGGCTCATGACGTCGCCTTCTTGCAGCCCGGCCGACGATTCGCCCGCGGCGGCGGCGGTTGCGGACACCGTGATCGGGGTGTCGAGCGATACGATGCCGCTGGACACCGCATCAAGAGCCACCACGCCCGTCATGACCTTGGTGATGGAGGCGATCTGCGTGGGCGAGGACGCGTTGCGCTCGAAGTACACGGTTCCCGCAGAGTCCATCACGATGGCGTACTCGGCATCGATGTTGGGGCTTTGCGCGACCGACAAGCCGCGCGCGTCGACGGTTTGGCCGTAAACGACGTCCGCTTTGCGCACGTCCGCTGCTGCAACGGCCGGAAAGGCCGCAGCGCTCGCGAACGCAAGCAAAAGCGCCAGGGCGCACGCGAGGATGCGCGTGCGCCCGCTCTGGGCGATATGTTGAACGGTGCTAGTCAATGCGGTAGATATCCTCCGGTCGAACCGGCTGGAAGCCGGCATCGGTCAGCTTCTGCTCCACGGCGTCGTCGCTTACTTTAAGCACGTCGACGGCAGTGTCCTGATTGACCGAGAAGCAGTAGCCGTACTCCACGTTCACGTTCTGCTCGTCTAGGAACTCCAAGAGCTTGGCAAGGCCGCCGGGCTCGTTGGGAACGCGCACGGCCAGCACGGGCGTGACGGCGGCGCGCCAGCCCTGCGCCTTCAACGCTTCGGCGGCGGCTTCGGGCGTGTCGCACAGCATGCGCACCACGCCGAACTCGGTGGTGTCGGCCAGGTTCAGCGCGTGCATGTTGATGCCTGCGTCGGAAACGGCGCGGCAAGCGGCCGCCAAGCGGCCTTTCTCGTTCTCGAGAAAAACGGTCAGCTGGGAGATCATGCCTTCTTCCCTTCTCTCAGGTCGATGATGCGCTTCGCCTTGCCCTCGCTGCGCTCGATGGTCTTGGGCTCGACGATCTTGATCTCGACGGCAATCTGCAGGTTGCTCTTCAGCTCGGAGGCCAGACGGCGCTTGAGGTCCTGGAGCTTGCGGATCTCGTCGAACGGGAACTCGGGAACGGTCTCGACGTTGAGCTCCACGTGATCGAGCGCGCCGCGCGTGGTCAGGACGATCTGGTACTGCGCCGCGATCTCCGGGAATTCCGTGATGACCTGCTCGATCTGCGACGGGAACACGTTGACGCCGCGCAGGATGAGCATGTCGTCGGAGCGGCCGACGATGCGGTCGATCTTGCGATGGGTGCGTCCGCATGCGCACGTCTCGGGTATGATGCGCGTGATGTCGCGCGTGCGGTAGCGCACGAGCGGGCAGCATTCGCGCACGAGCGTGGTGAACACGAGCTCGCCCCATTCGCCGTCGGGCAAGGGCTCGAGCGTGTCCGGATCCACGATCTCGGCGTAGAACTGGTCTTCGGCAAGGTGCAGGCCGTTCGATTCAGAGCACTCCACGGCCACGCCCGGTCCCATGACCTCCGAAAGCCCGTAGATGTCGCAATAGCGAATGCCCAGCTTCTCGCGGATTTCCTGGCGCATGTTCTCAGAGCACGGCTCGGCGCCGAAGATGCCGGCGGAAATCTTGAAGTCGGTCGCGGGATCGTAGCCCATCTCCCGCGCCGTGTCCGCTATGAGCAGCGCGTAGGAGGGGGTGCAGGCCAGGATGTCGGTACCGAGGTCCTTCATCATCTGGATTTGTCGCTTGGTGTTGCCCGAAGACGTGGGGATGACCGTGCAACCAGCCGCCTCGCCGCCGTAATGCGCGCCCAAGCCACCGGTGAACAGGCCGTATCCGTACGATACCTGGATGGTGGATTCCGGGCCGCCGCCCGCCATGTAGATTCCGCGCGCGAAGCAGTCCCCCCAGTTCTTGAGGTCGTTCGCCGTATGCCCGACCACGGTCGCCTGGCCGGTGGTGCCGGAAGACGCGTGAATGCGGGACACCTCTTTCTGGCCGACGGCGAACAGCCCGCGAGGATAGGCGTCGCGCATGTCCTGCTTGACGACGAAGGGGAACTTCGAAAGATCGGCGAGGCTCTTGAGGTCGCCCGGCTCCACGCCTGCTTCCTTGAAGGACTTCTGGTAGAACTCCACGTTATCGTATGCGTGCTGCACGCTTTTCTTCATGCGGTCGAGCTGCAGCGTGCGCAGCTGCTCGACGGGCATGGTCTCGATTTCGGGCTGGTAGTACACCTTGAGAATCACCTCTCCTACTGTTGTATACGGATGTCGGCGGAGATCTCTCCGTCAGGTGTTGGTCTCGTCGCTATCGGCGTCAGGGCCTTTCACCACGACTTCCGTCACGGGATCGTACACAGAATAGAACGGGTCCTCGTGCAGGATGGAGCCCGTTTCGTCTTTGACCGTGCGAACGACCGTTATCTTGCGCCCGTCGGTTCCGCGGATTTTGATGTAGCTCGAACCGGGAGCAAGCGATTCGTCAACCTTCGTTTTCGTCGAGTAGTGCTTGCCCTCGCTCCATTCGCCCGCGACCGAGGCGACCTGGTAGCCGGGATCAACACCGTACAGTGTAGCCGTTACCGACCCGTCTGTACAAGAAAGACGGACCAAAACATCGCTCGCGCCGTCGTTTTCCCACACAAGATCCAGGTCGGGCCAGCTGACCGCGGCATCGCGTCCGGCCGGGTAGCTGGATATGTACAGGGAATGGTTGTGGCGCGTCTTCACCGGGTACCCGGCTTCGTACACGGCGTTGAACATGGTGGTCGCCACCTGGCAGATGCCGCCGCCCACTGCATCGTCGTACTGGCCGTCGATGATCGCTCCGGCTCCCAAAAACCCTCTCTCCTCGTTGCACTCCCCTGCCGTTTTATTGAACGACCAGGAGCCGCCGGGCTTCACGACGGAGTTGGAGAGCAGCTGGGACACCAGCTTGATGTTATGGTTGCGGTTCTCCGTCCCCGCGCCCGTAGTGAACTGCGTGGTGTACGAGGCTATCGAGCTTATGATGCCAAGGTCCATCGCCTCGTCGAACGAAAGGGTCGCGGGCGCCGGGCCTTCGGTTATGGATACCTCTATGGGAGATCCGCCGGGCGTCGAGCCTTCCGCTTTGCCGCCCGGCCCGAACAGGGCGTCGTTGAGCGCATGGACGCCTTCGGCGACGAGCGGCATGGTGCCCGTCCCGTCCGTATGCACCGCCACACCCCCTTCGTTCGCTTGGAAAGTCACGCGGACGGGGTCGTTCGTGTCGAGCTTTTCCACGTGGGTGAGAAGGGACGGCTTGGCTTGCGCCTCGTCTATGTACGCAGACAGGGCGAAGGACCCCTCGCCCTCGTCGATGCGCGTGGCGATCCATGCGCCCATATCCGAGGGCGTGGCCTTCCAGGTCGATCCGTTGTAATTGAACTGCGCTCCGTCGGCGATCGCGCGGTTCACGGCATCCGCGACCGCCTGGGCGGCGGCTTCGTCGATGCGCAGCGGCGCATGCTCGGCACGCGCGACGAACGACCCCTGCCCGGCTTCCTGCGCGAGCAGAGCCTGGTCGAGCGAACGAGCGAAATCTCCTCGGTTGACCATGGAGCCGTCGTGGCCCTGCACCACCGTCGCGACGCCGCCGTTGACCGCCACGTTGAAATCGACGCGCGGATCGCCGATGGTTGCGTCTATGTCGGAGGCAAGCTGCTCGAGCCGGTCGCTCGCGTAGTCGGCTCGCGGCTGGATGGTGCGCCCTCCGAACAGCGCCCCGATGCGCGCGAAGATGCCGCCGTCGCTGCGCCCGGCCGCAACGGCCTCTTCGGCCAAAGCGCGGGCAGGAAGGGTGGCGCCCAGGTCGGAGGCGCTCGTGGTCCATGCCAGCTTGTTCGCACGCGCCTCCTCCACTGCCAACTGCTCGGCAAGAGCGGCATCCTGGGCGGCGGTCATCTCGTCGTTCACGCGCGCTTCGGCATCGTCGTTGGCGTATACGATGGCGGTGTTCGATTCCAGGCGCGGCCCGTAAGCTTGCTCGATGGATGCCTCGATCTCGTCGACGGTTTTCCCGGCGACGTCGATCTCCCCCACGCGCACGCCCGGATACGCCTTGCCGTAATTCAGGCCGAAGTCAACCGCGCCGCCGACGAGCAGGACCGCGGCGAGCACCATGACGGCGAGCGCAGCGCGGCTGCGCGAGGCAAGCGAGACCATCGCGCGCAGAAGGGCGAGCGAAGCCGCTCCCAATAGGCCGATCAGGGCAAGCAGCGCGCGTCCGAGAATACGCAAGATCCGCAGAGCGAGATTTTCGTCCGACGGGGACCGCGGCGCGTCCTTCGTCCAAAGCGAAGGCGCGTTGTAGGCGCCGGCATCTCTGGTTCGAGATCGGCTGGAAGAAGCGGGTCGACCTGAAGACGCTCGGGTCGAACGCGGCGAACGCCCGGCATCGCGGCCCGTCTGCGGACGCGACGATCGCCGGGAAGCCTCGCGGCGATCGGGTGCGCGATTCGGACGCGGCTGCCTTGGAGCGCCTCCCTGCCTGCGCGCTGGTTCTCTGGGCGTACGTCGATCCATCCGCTATCGTCCGCCCTCCGGCGTTGCGCCTTTGGCCTCGCGCAG
>NZ_DBFOSR010000097.1:0-28854 GCF_048427265.1 Paraeggerthella sp. | reverse complement strand
CTTCACCGGCCACGGCTGCGCCGTGAGCCAGGCGGCAGCCGACATGATGGCCGACCTGATCACCGGCGAAACCATCGCCGAAGCGCAGCGCCTTTCCAGCCTCTACCTGGACATGATCAAGGGTCGCCCGCTCACCGACGAGGAGCGCGCCGACCTCGACGAGGCCGCCGAGCTCGAGTCCATCGCCCGCATGCCCGCCCGCGTCAAGTGCGCCGAACTTGCCTGGCGCACGCTGGAGAAGTTGCTCGAGCAGGAAACGGAGGCAGGACGCAAGGCGCAGTGACGTCGAAACGACAGCGCGCCAGCAAATGCGTCATCCATCATGTTACGCCAGGCAGGGCTAGCTCGCCACGGTATCGTCCGCCGTCGGAGCCTTGACGGCATCGGGTTCGGCAGCGGGCGGGGCTGCGAAAAGCCGGTTGTATCGGGCCACGTTGGTGCGGCGATCCATCATGACGGCGTAGACCACAAGCGCAGCCGCCAAAGCGAAGCAGCCGAACATCGCGAGCGCGGCGAAGGTGCACTGTTGGAACCATCCGAACAGGCCCGGCACGTTCAATCCCACGATCACGAGCACGACAGCCCCGACAACGACACCGCCTTTCGCACTGCGCGCCCTGTCCTTTTGCTCGGACGCGTAGAAGTCATCGATATGCGGATGCCCTTCGAGAAACGCTCGATGCTCTTTCCACGTGGGTTTCACCAGAAGAAGCGCCATCGCAACCCCTATTGAGAAGAAGATAACGAAAGGTGACGGATTCACGTTGGGGCCCATAGTTGCGAAGTTGATGCCCGCTTCGAATCCAAGGATCACCACGGCGACGGCAGCCGCGACATCCCACGCGCGCCGGCGCATGTGCTCATCGTAGCCCCATGCGTCCGTCGGAACGCCCTCGACGACCGCCTGCCCTTCGCATGCCGCCAGCTCCTCGACGACAGACGACCCTGCGGAAGCCGCTTCGCGTCCGGCGAGGTCGCCACGCACGAGGTCGTCGAGAGAGCAGCCGAACAGATCGCATATCTTGGTAAGCTTGTCCATTTCGGGATAGCTCTTCTCGGCCTCCCATTTCGCCACTGACTGGCGACTCACGCCGATTTGCTGCGCCAAATCCGCCTGGCTCATATCCTATAGGTCGCGCAGATGCTGAAGGTTGTCTCGGAAGCTCATGGGCGTCTCCTCACGCTCGCAAAACATCGTGCTCACGCCTTGCATCATGCACCGTGCGAAAGGGGCGCTGCAACCAACTTGCGGATGCTTTTTCGCGAACGGATGACAACCGACAGTTGTCTTTCCTGATCAACCCGCATCTTCGCCTTCGCGAACCGAGATGAACGCCCTATGCGCAGCGATTGGCAACGCGATCCCGCCGGGCAAAAGCTGCCGGAAACCCCAATCAAGGAGCCCTGCCGCATGTCGCTGCGCACGCTCGTAGGCCCGAACAGGAAAGGACGCCCCCGCCCCCCGTCTGATGCGAGACGGAGGCGTCTTTTGCGTACCGCTACTCGGCGTAGTCGTGGATCACGGCTTCGATGTTGTTGCCCTCGGCATCGAGGACGAACGCCGCATAGTAGCCGGGATGATAGTCGCGGGGACCGGGCGCACCGTTATCGGTGCCGCCAGCGGCAAGCGCCGCCTCGTAGAAAGCCCTCACCTGGTCGGCACTCTTCGCAAGAAGGGCAACGTGCGCGGGGACAGGCTCGGCGCCTTCGGACAGCGGAGCCACCCACACGTCGCCCGGCTCGCCCTCCACGTGCAGCTGCAGGCCGCCGGGATACTCGATGCCCCGCACGTAGCCGAGCGGCGCCAGCGCCGCCGTGTAGAACGCCTTGGCACCTTCGACGTCCTTCACTTTCACGCTTATGTGATCGATCATCGCGAACCTTTCTCTCAGGAATGCCGTCGCACGCAGTGTACCACGCGCGACGCGGCGACCGCGGGCAGCCCCGCGCGCGACGGCTCGCGACGAAAGACGACCGAGCCAATGCCGGCACCGTCCGTCCGCCCTCCCCATGTTGCGCCCAAGCCCGACCATGCACCAACCCGCATAGCAACTCGGGTGCAATTCGCTACCGCAAAATGATATTGTCGCCCGAAACGGACGGGTTTCGGCTCGATTCCGTCCGTTTCGGGCGACAATGCATCTTGCAGCAAAAGGGTCCGCCGCAGGTCGTTCGAACCTGCGGCGGACCCTTCTTATTGCATCGTCCCCGAACGTTAGAAGTCGAACATCGCCGTCGAGAGGTAACGCTCGCCTGTATCGGGAAGAATGACCACGATGGTCTTCCCCTCGTTTTCCGGGCGGCGCGCCAGCTCGGTGGCGGCGGCCACGGCCGCTCCCGAAGAAATGCCCACGAGCAGGCCTTCCTTCGCCGCCAGCTCGCGCCCCGCCGCGAAAGCGTCCTCGTCGGCCACGGTGATCACCTCGTCGTACACCTCGGTGTCCAGCGTGTCGGGCACGAAGCCCGCGCCGATGCCCTGGATCTTGTGCGCGCCCGCGCGTCCCTCGGACAGCACCGGCGAAGTCGCAGGCTCCACGGCAACTACGCGAACGTTCGGGTTCATGCGCTTCAGGTACGCGCCCGTGCCGCTCACCGTGCCGCCCGTGCCCACGCCCGCCACGAAGATGTCCACATCGCCGCCGGCAGCTTCCCAGATTTCCGGCCCCGTGGTGGCCTCGTGCACCGCCGGGTTCGCCGGATTCACGAACTGGCCGGGAATGAACGAATTGGGAATCTCGGCCGCCAGCTCGTCGGCGCGCGCGATGGCGCCCTTCATGCCCTGCGCGCCCTCGGTCAGCACGAGTTCCGCACCGTATGCCTTCATGAGGTTGCGGCGCTCGACCGACATCGTTTCCGGCATGGTGATGATAAGGCGCATGCCGCGCGCAGCGGCGATAGCAGCCAAACCGATGCCGGTGTTTCCCGACGTAGGCTCGATGAGCACGGTGTCCTGGTCGATAAGCCCATCGGCCAACGCCTGGTCGATCATGGCCTTCGCGATGCGGTCCTTCACCGACCCGCCCGGATTGAACGATTCAACCTTGCCGACGATCTTCGCCTTCAGGTTGTGGTTGCGCTCGTAATTCGTCAGCTCCACCAGCGGCGTAGCGCCGATCAGCTCCGACACGCTCTTGTAAACCGTCATATCTCGCCCGCTTTCTCATCTGCGCCCGGCAAGCTCCCGGCCGACAATCGGCCTCAACCCCAGGCTTCCCTTGTGTCGCAGTAAATCCTACTTTCTTTATAGGTTTTAGTCAAGAACCCCTTCCGGCAAAATCTCGAATCCCTCGGCATCCAACTCCGGCGCGCCCTCGGCACGTCGCCGGGCAACCAGCCGCTTCGCTGCAGGAATGGACGCCAGCAGCGCCGCTCCCATGACGACGCTCGCCACGATGACCATGATCCACACCGGCGCGAACGACAGGTAGGCGTCGAACATCACGCCCGACACCACCGCTCCCACCGCGGCGCCCAAAAGCTCGAACGCCGTGACAATGCCCGTCACCGTGCCAAGATCCTTCTTGCCGTACTCCTTCACCACCATGATAGGCGGCGCCACCGTGCCCATGCAGGTGGCGAACCCGAAGAACAAGCAGGCCAAAATCGGGCCCCAGTCGGTAGCGGGAAACAGCAGCATGACGCCAGCCAAAACCGACGTGATCGTGCCGAGGATCGTACCCGTGCGCATGCCCCATCGATCGTAGATGGCGCCGAGCGCCACCTTCGCCACGATGACCACCGCCAGGTAGAACGACCATACGCTGCCGGCCCACAGGGTCGAATGGCCGCCGGTGACCACTTCGGTGCCCCCTACGGTCACGCTCGTCATGTTCGCAATGGAGTTCGTGATGATGCAGCCGTTCGTGATGCCCATGGCCACGAACCCGATCACCAGCAACCAGAACGCCGAGCTCGAGCGCAAGGTCTTCCATCCCACCGAAACGTTAACGGGAACGTCGGGCGAGCGATCTTCCTTCACCTCCTCGACCTGGCCCGCGCCGTAAGGGACCATGCCCTTGTCGCTCGGGCGCGTGCTGAACGTCGCCAGCACAAGCGGCAGCGCAGCCACGAAGCACACCACGGCCAGCAGCAAAAACGCCGCACGCCAGCCCGACGCCTCGATCATGGCGCTCGTAGCCGGGGAGAGCACCACCCCGCCAAGACCCGATCCTGAAAGCGCGATGGACACTGCCAAGCCGCGCTTGAGCGTGAACCAGTTCGAGATGACCACCGAAACCAGTAGGCGCGTGCCCGCGACCACCACCATGCCAGCCACCACGCACAGCGCGTACAACTGCCAGGCGGCCGTGATGAACGAGAGTCCCACCAGCACAAGAGAGCTGGTCAGCACCGTCACCGTACCCAGCACGCGCGCCGAGCACGTATCGGTAAGCCGCCCGATCACCAGCGACGCGAACACCGCAACCACCGTGGTGATGGAAACGCCCGTGTTGAATTGCCCCACCGTCAACCCTAGGTCGCGCACGATATGCGTCTGGAACAACGGGATGCAGTTCACGAACACCGTGTAACACGTCGCCATGATCAGCAGGCCGCCCGCAACGATCCACCACCCGTAGAAGATCTTCCCCTCGCTCGACCCCTTTTCAGCCATGCTTCCTCATTTCCCCAGCTTATCCAAATGCCGAATAAACTCGATGTAGAACCCCACTCCGCGCTTGAACGCGTCCACGTCCAAATTCTCGTCTTGCCCGTGAATACGCGTGCGCTGATCGCCCTTGAACAAGATGCCCGCGAACCGGTACGTGCGCGGGCACGCGCGGGCAAAATGACGCGCATCGCTGCAGCTGGTTTGCACGTACGGCGCGATGCCCGCCTCGGGATAGACCGCGTGAATCACGCGACGCAGATAGTCGAACGCCGGGTCGTCCTCAAACGGCGAGACCGGAGACGGCTCGCTGACCTCGAACAGCTCGTACGCGGTATCCTCGTCGAAGCGCTGCTTGATGCGAGAAAACGCATCGTCGACGGTCTCGCCGGGATCGACGCGCACGTTAACGGTGGCTTTCGCCTGCTTGGAAATCACGTTGTGCGCCTTCGATCCCTCAAGCTGCGTGAGCGCGTACGTGGTGCGAACCATGGCGGCCGTTTCGGGGTCGCGCTGCATGATGCGAACCACTAAAGGCCGAAACAGCCACAAGTTGCCGAACACCAAGCGCAGGCCGAAGCCGCCGCGCGCGGCCAGCTCCTTGAGCATGGCCGCCACCGGATCGGACAGGCGCGACGCGGGAGGATTCTGCTGCAATCCGTCCAACCCCGCCACCAGCTTCGCCGCGGCGTCTTCAAGCGAAGGGGTTGCCGCATGGCCCCCTGCGGAGCTCGTGGTGACGCGCGCGTTGAAAATGCCCTTTTCCGCCACGCCCACAACGGCGAATTGGCCGCTCACGCCTAACGGAGGGTTGTCGATAACCGCCCCGCCTTCGTCAAGCACCAGGTAAGGAACTCGCCCGATGCCCTTCAGGTACTCGACCATGTGCGGAGCCGTGTCGCCGCCGTCCTCTTCGGTGTTCGACGAGAAGAAGTAGATGTCGCGCGGAGGAACGTATCCTTCCGAAAGCAGTTGCTCGGCCGCCTCAAGAAGCCCGGCCCAGATGCACTTCGTATCCACTGCGCCGCGCGCATAGATCTTCCCGTCCGCAATGTCGGCGGCGAACGGATCATGCGACCATCCATGCGGGTCGGCCTCCACCACGTCGTGGTGCGCCATGAGCACCACCGGGGCAAGCGCGCGATCGGATCCTTTCCAAAGAAGCGAGATGCCGTATCCGTCGATCATTTCAAGATCCATAGACGCGAACACGCGCGGATACAATCGGCGCAGCTTGGGCACGAACTCGTCGAAAGCGCTGTGGTCGGCCTCGGGGTTGCCCGCACCCCACACGGTAGCGCTGCGAAGCATTTCGCGAAAACGCTCGACAGCCTCATCCGATCCCATCGCCTGACTCTCCGGCAACGGATCGGAAACGGGCGTCGGCCTAAGCCTTACGGCATTCACCGTCAATACGACTGCGAACAGCGCGACAATCGCAACAGCAAAAACGAACACGGTCATATACGAACCCTTCTCTGCGGCACCATGCGGCCATTATAGACCCAACTGCTATAATCCCCCGCAAGGGGAAGGGGATCGGATGGCGCTCATCGACAGGGTTCACGGAACAGCGGGCATCAAAATCATCGTAGGATCGGCGTTTCTTTGGGCCTGGCTCGACGCGCTGTTCATGAGCGCGTTCTTCACGGCGCCCGACACGAAAGGGCTCACGGCCGAGTTGGCCGCCGTGGCCGTGTTCGGCTTCAGCGCATTCGGATACGCAGCAGCCCTCAAGAAACCGGCCGCGATCAACAGGCTCATCGCCGGGAAGCGCTTGCCGCTGATCGCAGCCTTGTTGGGAACCGCAGGCTCTTTGCTACTCGTGTTTTCGGGCTTCGGATTCGGTTGGATGCCGCTTGCTATCGGAAGCGCGCTCGTCGCCCTGTTCGTCGCCGTGTTCCAGATCGGATGGGGTGCCGCGTACTGCCAAGAAGGGGCCCGCACCGCCACGCCCTACGTCGCCGGCGCCTTCGCGTGCGCCGTCGTCATCGACACGCCCATGCTCTTCATGATCCCGGAGGCGTCTGCGGTGTTCTTCTCGCTGCTGCCCCTTATTTCGGGCCTGATCTTCACCACGGTGCCGCCCGACCAGCGAACCTATCGCCGAACCGCGGAAAGCTCGGTCCCCGCGAGGCGCGGCGTGCGTGCCCACCTGAAAACCCACCTGGGAATATCGATGATGCTCCTGTGCGCCGCGGCGCTCGTGCTGACCAGCTTCGGATACCTGCAGCACCTCGTTTCCTTCTCGTCCATCGCCAGCAACGGATCGCCCGGCGGCGTGATCGTGCAAGTGGCCCGCGGCATAGCCGCCATCCTCATGTTCGGCATCGTCTGCATCGCCCCGCAGCGAGCGAGCGCCGTTTATCGCGTGGGGCTGCTGGCAATGATCGCCGGATTCATGATGATGTCGTTTCTGTTCGGCTCCGAGTTGTTCTGGATTGCGGGAGCGGTCATCATCAGCGGCTACACCGCCTTCGATCTGCTGGTATGGGTCGTTTTCTCCCAGATTGCCCACACGCAGTCCCGCGATCCGCTCAAAACCATCGCCGCCGTGCGATTGCTTGCGGTCATCTGCTACGTCGCGGGCGCCCTTGCGGGCATCCTTTTGGTGGGCAACGACCAATCCACGCACGCGTTCGTCTTCCAGGAAACCACGGCCATCGGCTATCTGGTGGTCATCGCAACCGTACTGCTGCTCAGCAGCGAGGATATTTGGATGCTGTTCGGCTACACTGCACGCGCAGGGTCGGCCAACCAGGACGGACTCGGGCAGGAGCAGCGCCTTGCGGCATGGTTCGACCGTATTGGCCTTACCGCGCGCGAGCGCGACATCGCGTCGCTTCTGGCCGCCGGTCGCACCCAGCCCTGGATCGCCGACTGCTTGAGCATATCCGAGAACACGGTGGGAACCCACGTGCGCCACATCTACCAGAAAGCGGACGTCCACAATCGCCAAGAGTTTATCGACCGCGCCATTTCACCTGATCATCCAGCATCACCTGAATCACGTGACCGCGTCTCAAGCGTCACGGATGTCACCTGATATTCCAAAATACGGGCATTCGGGCGTTGCGCGGCGCAACCCCTATCCCCCATCTTGAAGCCACGCGAACGAACTCGCGTGCCGCGCTTCTTCGCATCGGCGAGGAGCGCGGGAGGGATTGAAAGGGAAGGGGAATTCCATGGAAATCAATCGCAGGAACTTCTTGAAGGGCGCGCTCGTCACCGGCGCCGCAGCAGCGGCCGCCGTTGCGCTGCCGGCGTGCAGCCCCGCCGCTCCGTCCGACTCGTCGGCCGACGCAAGCGGCTCGGCTCAAAGCGGCGCAGGCGCGAAGCATACGTGGGAAGTCGCTCCCGAGCCCATCGCCGACATCGCCGAGACGCAAGACTTCGACGTAGTCATCGTGGGCGCCGGCCTCGCAGGCGTCAACGCTGCAGAAGCGGCGGCGCGCAACGGCGCCAAAACGGTGGTCATCGAACGCAACACCGGCATCTCCATCCGCGGCGTGGACGTAGGCCACATCGGCAGCAAGTACCACAAGTCGAACGGCTTCGACCTGGATCCGCGCGTGGCCACGCGCTACCTGCACCACGCGTCTCACCAGACCACGAACTACGACCTCATCTACGTATGGGCCTCGCGCTCCGGCAAGGTGTTCGACTACATCGAGGAGTTGGGCGCAGCGAACGGCGTGAGCATGGTGCCCGCGCTCTCCGGTACCGCCAAGTACGGCAACTGGTCCAAGCTTTCCGACAACTGGCGCGTCTACCCCGATGCCGTATCGTTCGTGCGCGGCGGCGAAACGTACGACATGCGCGACGACGGGCAGCCCGTCAACATCACGTTGGGCGAGCTGGTATACGATTCCGCCAAGAAGAACGGCGCCGAGTTCGTGTTCGAGGCGCGCGCCGAGCAGTTGGTGGGCAATGCGCAAAGCGGCATCACGGGCGTTGTCGCAACCACGAAAGACGGCAAGCACGTGCAGTACAACGCCAAGAACGGCGTCATCCTGGCCACGGGCGACATCGGCGGCAACCAGGAGATGGTAGACGTGTTCTGCCCCATCTCGAACCGCTCGGACGCGAACGTGTACGCCCCCGCCGGCTTCAACAACGGCGACGGCATCCTCATGGGATGCTGGGCGGGCGCGGCCATGTCGAAAAGCCCCGCTGCGCCGATGATTCACCAGTTCACGCTCGACACGCTTGAGTTCAACCTCACGTCCTTCATCATGAGCTGGCTTGCGGTCAACGCCAACGGCGAGCGCTACGGCGCCGAGATGCCCTTCGAGCCCATGTTGACCAACGCCCGCATGAACACGCCTGGCAACGTTGCCTGGTCCGTCTTCGACAGCGACTACGAGACGTACGTCATGCAGCAGCAGCCCGAGCGCTTCGATCGCTTCACCGACGGCCTGGACGCCGTCATGGAAAAGTGGCTGGGCAACGGCAAGCTCATCAAGGCCGACACGCTCGACGATCTGGCGAAGCAGCTCGACATCCCGGCGGACGCGTTCAAGGCCACCGTGGAACGCTACAACAGCATGGCCGAAGCCGGCGAGGACATCGACTTCGACGTGCCCGCGCAGTGGCTCGCACCGGTCAAGACCCCGCCGTTCTACGCGACGAAGAACGTGTGCAGCACGCTGACCATCCCGTTCGGCCTGCACGTGAACGCCGACTCCCAGGTGCTCACGGCGGAAGACCAGCCGATCGACGGCCTGTTCGCCATCGGCAACGTGCAGGGCGACTTCTTCGGCAACGACTACCCCGTGCACTGCCCCGGCGTCAGCCATGGCCGCTGCGTGACGTTCGGCCAGCTGGTCGGCGAAGCGTGCGCGAAGGACACGGTCATCAGCAAGATCTAGCGCAACCGAGCGTCACCGCACTCCCTCCCGCGAAAAGGCCGCATCAAGCGGCCTTTTCGTCATCTTGGATCTTGGAATGTCGAGCGAAAAGCAACAAGGGCGCCCTCCGCTCTCCTGCAACGGCAAGGAAGATACCCTGCGCCGTCCTGCAACGCCGCGCCCCTACAACGCCGTGCCGCGCGTTGGCACGTAGAGGCCCTTCATGTTCGCGCCCTCGTGCTCGAGCAGCCAGATTTTGCGCTCGATGCCGCCCGCGTACCCCGTAAGGCTGCCGTCCGACCCGACCACACGATGGCACGGAATGATGACGGAAATGGGATTATGCCCAACGGCTCCGCCCACCGCCTGGGAAGACATCTTCTCTCTGCCGTCTTCTTGCGCGATCTCGCACGCCAGCTCGCCGTACGTGCGCACGCAACCGTAGGGGATCTCCATGAGCTTGCGCCAGACGCGCAGCCGAAACGCGGTGCCGTTCGGCTTCAAGGGCAGCTCCGCGATCGCAGGCTGCTCGCCAGCGAAGTACCGATCGAGCCAATCCTTCGCCTGCGCGAATATCGGCAGATCGTCGTTCGGGGCCATTTCGCCGTTCACGGTGCCGCCGAAGTACTTCTGCCCCGCCATCCACAGCCCGACGATGCCCTCGCCGTCGCTCGCAAGCGTGACTTCGCCGAACTCGGGGTGAGCGTAGTTCGTCCGATATACCATGCGCGTTCCTTTCGTCCATTCGGCAAGCGAATCCCGCAGGCAGCCGCCCGCGCACCCGCGCGCAGACCCTTCTCGCACAAGTCTACCGCGAAAAGGGCGCTACTGCCCCGCCGCTCGCTGTTCGGCCAAAAGCAGATCCACCATGCGTCCGTAGCTTTGCATGCCGTCGGCTTGGTCGTTCGCCTTCAGGTACGTATCGTTGGCTGCGTTGGAGACGTTTTGAACCGGCCCCTCGTACTTCGCCCAATGCTGCGCGCGCTCAGCAAGATCGCGCTGCACCGCCGCCGACAGTCCCAAGGAAATCGCACTTGCCGCATCCGAGTCGACCCTCCGCAGCGCCGAGATGACGTTGTCGTACGCCAGCACGTATCCGCTGTAGCGCATCAGCGCGTCATCGGATTGCCTGCACGCCAAATACGCGATGAAGTTCGCTTCGTCCTCGCGCATGAATCCGCACTGGTGCGCCAGTTCGTGCGCCATGGTCCAGGGGATCACGAACAGCGGATTGTCCACGTTGATATTCGATTCCATCGTGAAGGGGAAGAACATGCCGCCGATGTTCGCGTACGACAGCAGCTTGGAGGCGATCACTGGTTTCGGCGGCGAGTACAGCGGCCGCTCCAACGCCGGATACTGTTCGGCAAGCTTGCGCATGGCCTCAACCGACTCCCGCGCGTAGCGCTCGAACTGGCCCGGATGGGCGTCGAACAGGTCCGCGTCGTCGCCCAGCTGCGCCCGGGTTCGCCCCAGCTCGTCAGCAAGCGAGGCGGCAAGCGCCACAAGCTCTTCCTGGCGCTGCGCGGCATCGACGCCGGCTTCCTCCACATTGTAGCCAGCGTGCTCGGCGAAGGTATGCCGATAGTAGTTCAGCCCGCACAACGCCGTGAACAGGAAGTACACCGTGCAGCAGATGGCCGCCGCGCCCATCGCGGCGCGGTACGCCACCATAAGCCGCTCCCCCTTGCCCACAACGAGCTTGCGAACGCAGAAGCCCAGATAACCTGCGCAAAACAGCAGGAACAGCGCCACGACCCACTCGGCCACGGAAAAACTCGCAAGCGAGGGCAGAAACCCCACGACCGACGACAACGCCGGATACGCCGCCTGGCTGTACACCTGCTCCGTCCAGTCGGGATGCTGCCGCGCATACGCGGTCATCGCCAGCGCGACAGCCCCAAGCGGAAGGAACAGCATCCGTTTGAGCAAGAAGTCCCGCACGCCGCGTTTCGATTCGTTGGTTTTCATACGGGACAGTATACCCGCGCCGTCAAACCGCAAGGTCGTCAACCGATCAAGAACGACCCGCGAGCAAGCCGCGTCCCTACAGGTCGTCCACCAGCGCGCTCGACTTCGCATAGGCGGTGCTGCGCGCCTCGAAGAAGTCCGTCTTGATCATGTTCGCGTTCGCGAATTGGCTCACCCACGACATGCTCTCCGGCTCGCGCTCGTGACCTTCGTACAAGGGATCGAATCCCAGCTGAGCGCAGCGAAGGTTGCCCAGGTACTGAATGTAATCGGTCACCATCTGGCGGTTAAGACCGACCACGTCGTCGCCGATGGCGTAATGACCCCAGCGAATCTCCTGCTCGCACCCCTCCTTGATCATGGCGCGGTACTCGTCGATCAGCTCGGACGTGAACAGCGCGGGCTCCTCTTCCTTGAGTTCCAGCAAAATGTTGCGGAACAGCCACAGGTGCGTGTTCTCGTCGCGGTTGATGTAGCGGATCTCCTGCACCGACCCCGGCATGAGGTTGTTGCGGCCCAGATTGTAGAAGAACATGAAGCCGCTGTAGAAGTACACCCCTTCCAAAATGTAGTTCGCCACCAGCACGCGCGCGAGCGCTTCGGGGCTCTTGTCGTCCTGGAACTCGTTGTACAAATCGCCGATGAACTCATTGCGCCTCAGAAGATGCTCATCCTCCTTCCACTGGTACAGCACGTCGTTGCGCTCTTGCGGCTCGCAGATGGTATCGAGCATGTAGCTGTAGCTTTGGCTGTGCACGGTTTCCTGGAACGTTTGGATGGCCAGGCACAGGTTCACCTCGTTGGCGGTGATGTACTCGCCCACGTTGGGCAGGTTCGCCGACTGCAGGCTGTCAAGGAAGATGAGAAACGACAGGATCTTGTCGTAAGCGCGCCGCTCGGGCGCGGGCAGCTTGCGGTAATCCTTGATGTCCACGCCAAGGTTGATCTCCTCGGGTATCCAGAAGTTGTTCATGGCCTGGCGGTACCAGTCGCTGGCCCATTCGTACTTCATGTTGTTGAAGTCGTTGAGGTTCGTCGTGTTCCCGCCGATCATCCGCCGGTCGAGCACATCGGTGTCCCCCAGCGGGTTGAACAGGGGCTTCTTCTTGAGTTGAGACATTGCAGGCTATCTCCTTCCATGCGCCCGCAGGGCGCATATCAAACGCGCAGGTTGGCGCAGTAGGTCAGCGAGGGGCACCAGGGTGCCCGAGATCGTGGGGAGAGCGAGGGCGAAGCGTACTTCGGTACGCGAGGCCTCGGTCTCGCCGCGAGATCGGGTACCAGGGCGCCCCGCCCCCTTCGGGGACTTGCTTCGCGGCGCAGCCTGTCGGCAGGTTCCGGCGGCCGACAGGCCGACGGAACCATCACGACGAGCACGCTTCGCACTCTTCCACTTCCAAGCTCTTCGAACGCACGTAGTAGATGGTTTTCACGCCCTCTTCCCAAGCCAGAAGATACAGGTCGAGCACGCGGCGGAACGTGTACTCGTTCGTGATGTACAAGTTCATGCTCTGCGCTTGGTCGATATGGCGCTGACGCGCGCCGCACGCGCGCACCGACCACGTCTGATCGATAAGATGGGCGTTCTTGTAATACCAGAACGTGTCCACCGACAGCTCGGGCGCAACGCGCGGCATGAGCCCGTTTTTCTTCTCCTCCAAAAAGTAGCGGTTCATAACCGGATCAAGTCCCGCCGTGGTACCGGCAATGATGCTCGTGGAACTGGTGGGCGCCACGGCCAGAAGGTAGCCGTTGCGCACACCGTGCTCGGCTACGTCGCGCGCAAGGTCCGCCCAGCGCCCGTCGGTCAAGCCCCTGTCGAGAAAATACTCGCCCGTCTGCCAACCGCTCCCCTCGAAGAACTCGTACGAGCCCTTTTCCTGCGCGATGGCGCAGCTGGCGCGCACCGCAGCGTAGTGCACGTCGCCGAACACGCGATCAGCGAACGCCAGATGCTCCTCGCTTTCCCATCGAATGCCGTTTTTCGCCAGCAGATGATGGTAGCCGCTCACGCCCAAGCCCACGGGTCGGTACTGGCGGTTGCTGATCTGCGCGTACGGCACCGGGAAGAAGTTGAGGTCGATGACGTTGTCCAGCGCGCGCACCGCGCTCTCGGTGATCTGCGTCAATTCGCGCGCATCGTCCATGTCGATATGCCCCAGCGACAAGCTTGCCAGGTTGCACACCACAAACGCTCCGGGCTTCGTCACCGTCACTACCACCTGCTGGCCGTCAACGTCTTCGATGCGCTGCTCGATCTGCTCGATGGCCTCCATGTTCTGCGCGATCTCGGTGCACAGGTTGCTGCAATAGATCACGCCCCGATGCTTGTTCGGGTTCGCTCGGTTCACCGCATCGCGGTTGAACGTGAACGGCGTTCCCGTTTCCACCGCGCTCTTGATGATCAGCCGGATGACGTCCTTGATGGGAATGACCCGCTTCTTGATGCGCGCGTCGGCCACGCATTCCAAGTACTTGCGCGTCCATTCCTCGCCGAAGCAGTCCTCCAGCGCGTAGCCCTTCACCGCAAGAATCTCGTGCGGGCACATGAGATACCAGTCGCCTTCGATGTTATCGCGCGCCTGCTGCCAAAAGTAGTCGGGATAGCACACGGCCGGGAACACGTCGTGCGCCTTCATGCGATCATCGCCGTTGTTCGTGCGCAACGCAAGAAACTCCGGCAGATCGCGATGCCACGCATCCAGGTACACCGCCACGGCGCCCTGGCGCATGCCCAGCTGATCGACCGCCACCGCCGTATCGTTAGCCAGGCGAATCCACCGGATAACGCCGCCGGCCGCACCGTCGAACCCGCGTATGGCGCTGCCCGAAGCGCGCACCTTGCCGAAGTACAAGCCCATTCCGCCGCCGTACTTGCTCACTTTCGCGAAGTTGTCGATGCTGCGGTAGATGCCGTCCAAACTGTCGGGCACCGTATCGATAAAGCACGACGACAGCTGATGAAACGGCTTGCGCGCGTTCGACAACGTGGGCGTAGCCATGGTCACCTTGAGCGTAGACAGCATGTCGTAAAACCGACGCACCCACTGCATGCGGTCCTCCACGCGCTCCTTCATAGCCAGGTGCAGCGCAATGCCCAAAAACATCTCTTGCGGCGATTCGAGCAGCGCGCCTTGATGGGTGCGAATGACGTAGCGATCAAGCAGCAGCTGCAAACCCGCGTACGTGAACAGGTCGTTGCGGCGAAGATCGATGAACGCCGCGGCTTCATCCAGTTCGGCCGGCGTGTAGCTTTGCAGGATGTAGTCGCCGTACAAGCCCTCTTCCGCAAGGTAGGCAACCTTTTGCGCGAAGCCGTCAATGCGGCGCACGGCCATGCGCTCGGCAAGCGCACGCTCGAATTGAAGCATGAGCAGGCGCGCGGCGATCATCTCCCACCGCGGAGCCTCCTGCGTGGTCAGCTCGACCGCCGCCTTGATGAGCATGGCAAGCTTCTGGTCGTCCGAAGCCTCGGGCTTCGCGAACGACTGGAACTTCGCCTGCAAATGCGCAAGCTCGTATTCCTCCTCGGGAAACTCTTTTTGCGCGGCGGCAAGCGCCTCGGCCAAGCCGGAAACGCCCGCGAGCTGCGCGCACAGCTTCTCGCGCGCCATCCGTTTGCGCGCGCGCTCTTCGCGATACAGGATGTAGCTTTTCAGCTCTTGGTAATAATTGGCCTCCATAAGAGCGCGCTCCACCAAGTCCTGCACGTCTTCAACGGCAACGGCGCCGTCGCGAGAAACGGCCTCCATAGCGCGTTCGACGTTCGCCACGAGACGCGCCGCCTCGTCATCGGTCAAAGCGCTGCCCACGCTGCGGAACGCCGCGCCCATGGCGCGCTTGATCTTGCCGGCGTCGTACGGCTCCGTCGTGCCGTTGCGTTTGGAAATCTGCATGATGGTCCGTGTCCTTTGCACTCTTGCGGTTGGAACATCCATCCTAGCACGATATGTTGCTAAAATCACAACATATTGGGGAACGAATAGGCAACACACGCTATCGGTGCGACGAGGATCCGAAGGGCCCGCGAAGAAAATCGAACGTTGAGCTGGCCGATCCTCCAGGTGGAGCGCCAAAATCGCACCCTTTCCCGCATGTCGCCGCCCAAAGCACAACGACCCGACCGTGATCTGCGCTCCGACGAGCCCGTTGCCAGAGCGCAGATCACGGTCGGGTCGCCCCGCCTGCCGACTAGCCCACCAAGTCGAGCAGAGTCCCCAGGTTCTTCTTGCCGAAGCTCACGCGTTCGCCGTCGTTCATCACGACGCACGGCACGCTCATTACGTTGAAGCGCTCCTTCAAGTCCGGGAAGTGGTTCAAATCGTACACATCCGCGCGCACGTGAGGGTTCTCCGCCGCGATACGCTGCGCGGCCACCACCGTGTCCGGGCACATCGTGCACGAAAGCGACACCAGCACCTTCAGGTCGATCGGCCGAGAGATCGCCGCGATAGCCTCGCGCGACTCGTCGTCGATAGGCTGCCCCGGACCCGCGGCGTTGTACAAGCCCAACACGAACGAGGTGAACTCGTGGCCTCCGGGAACGCCGTGGAACGCCAGGCCCGTCGCAGTCCCGTCCGCCCGATGCACCCGCACGCACGGGGCTTCGGCCTCTTCACCCGCATCCTCGCTCACCTCGACCGACAGCTTGTCCGTCAAACGCGCAAGCTCCTCCATGTAAGCTCGAAGCTCTTCGGACGCAGCGCCTTCGCCTAGCGAAAGACGCAGCACAAGCGAGCTCTCCATGCGCCCGAACACCGCATCCAACTGCGCGCGAGCCGCCTGGTCGAACAGGCCGCCGCCCTCTTGAGACGCATTCGCGGCAACGGGCAAGCTTGCCGCCCGTGCCGTCGCACGATCGGGCCGCACGGGAACCAAGCCCGTCCGCTCCTGCATCGCGGCCACGTAGCGCTCCATTTCCGTGGCGGCAAGCGCAGCCTCGCCCGTAGCCGTAACCACTTGGCGCAGCGCCTTTACGCACACGTCGCCTGCAGCGTACAAGCCCTCGACGCTCGTGCGCTGCGATCGGTCGGTCACGATGTAGCCGAATTCGTCAACCTCCGCCGCCTCGCGCACCAGCTCGGTTGCAGGCTCGTATCCGGCGAACACGAACACGCCGAACGAATCGCCCTCGGAGGCGCAACGCTTCGTCACCTCGCCGGTTGCAGTGTCGCGATAGCGCACGCACCGAACGGCGTCGTCGCCCGAAACTTCCTCCAGCTGCGTATGGGGCAGCACCGTTATCTTGTCGTGGGCACGCGCCTCGTCGGCAACCGAAGAGGCACAGGTGAAATCATCCGTAACCATGAGGATGGTCACGTGCGTCGCGTACTTGGTCAGAAACACGCTCTCCTCGGCGGCCGCGTAGCCGCCGCCCACCACGAACACTTCCTTGTCCTGGAAGAACTCGCCGTCGCAGGTGGCGCAGTACGCCACCCCGCGCCCTTGGAACGCGTCTTCGCCCGCAAACCCCACGCGACGAGGATGCGCGCCCGTGGCAAGCAGCACGGCAAAGCACTGCAGGTCGCCGCGCGTGGTGCGCACGGTTTTCACGTCGCCTTCCAGATCAACGCCCACCGCCTCAGCCAGCAAGAACTCCGCGCCGAACGCTTCGGCTTGGCTGCGCATGGACTCCGCAAGCTCCTTGCCGCTCGAGCTCGGCACGCCAGGATAGTTCACGATCTCCGAGGTAATGGTTATCTGCCCGCCAAAATGGTCTTGCTCGACGACGATCACCCGGTAGCGGGCCCGGGCCAGGTACAACGCGGCGGTGAGCCCCGCAGGCCCACCGCCAACGATGACGGCGTCGTAAAGCGTCTGCTCGTTCGCCATATTCGGAAGAACTACAGCTGACCGACCAGGTCCAAGCTGGGCTTGAGCGTTTCAGCGCCGGGCTGCCACTTCGCAGGGCACACCTCGTCGCCGTGCTCGGCCACGAACTGGCTGGCCTGCACGCGACGGAACAGCTCGTCGGCGTTGCGGCCCACGTTGCCCGCGGTCACTTCGTACGCGACGATCTTGCCGTCGGGGTTCACGATGAAGCTTCCTCGCTCGGCCAGGCCGTCCTCTTCGATAAGCACCTCGAAGTCGCGCGCCAGGGCATGCGTCGGGTCGGCCAGCATGGGGTACTGGATCTTCTGAATGCGCTCGGAAGCGTCGTGCCACGCCTTATGCACGAAATGGGTGTCCGTGGAAACGGAGTAGATCTCGCACCCGGCGGCCTTGAACTCGTCGTACTTGTTGGCCAGGTCCTCAAGCTCGGTGGGACACACGAACGTGAAGTCGGCCGGGTAGAAGAAGAACACGCTCCACTTGCCCAGGACGTCGTCCTTGGTCACCGTCTTGAATTCGCCATCCTGAAACGCCTGCACGCTGAAATCAGCTACCTCTTCGTTGATCATAGACATGCTGAGCTCCTATCCACTAATGATATTGATTACTGATAAGGTCTTGCGGATATGATACTTCATCTATGCCATTTTGCTAGGCGCTTCACAACATGCGCACAAGGGAGGAACGCACCGCCGACGAAGGTCGGTTCGCAGCCCAAACCCCAAGCTTCCGGCAGCGCCCGCTCCGCTCGCTGCCCAACCACAGCCCGTCCCATCCCCGGCTCGACAGCAAGCCTTACGCAACCAGTCCTTCCAGGTCGAACCGATGCGTGCAGCACGCGCGCATGAACTCGTTGTCGTGCGTCACCACCACAACCGCAGCGCCCTCGTCGGCCGCGCATCGCAAAGCATCGGCCAGTTTGCGCATGCTGACAGCATCCAGGCCGCTGGTAGGCTCATCCAGCATGAGCACCGATCGACGCGAAACCAACCCGCACGCAATGGACAATCGCTGCTTCTGCCCGCCCGACAACGAAGCGGGATGACGGTCCCGGAGCCCATCGAGGCCCAACCGCTCGAGTATGCGCTCGGCATACGCCGCGCGCTCCTCGCTTTTCTCAACGAACAGCAGCACCTCCTGGTCAACGCGCGCCGCAAAGAACTCCATGCTCACGTCGTTGGGGCTGTACCAAACCCGTTCGCGCAATCTTCGCCGGGAAAGCGCCGCGCCGCCTATGCGCACCTCGCCCGCATCGGGTCGCCGCAGCCCAACCACAACCTGAGCAAGGCTGGTCTTCCCCACGCCGTTGCTTCCCGTAAGCGCAAGAATCTGCCCCGAACGCACCTCGAAGCAAGCTCCCGAAAAAAGAACCTTCCTTCCGCGGGAAACCGTTAAGTCGCGCACGTCCAACACAGCCGGTTCTGGCGCTGGACGTGCACCCTTCGAAGCCTCTTCCGAACGCACGGTCGAAGAATCCTCCGCCTCGAAGCCGGGCGCATGCAAAAGAGGGCGCCGCACGGGAGTCGGGCTGCGCACGCCCATCGCAGCGCGCTCGGCATCGGACATGCCCAACACGTCCGATCGCGAGAGCACCGCCTTCATTTCCCCGTGCTCCATATAGCAGAACCGATCGGCGCAATCCATCAGATAGGCAATGCGATGCTCCGCCACCACCAGCGCGTACCCTTGCCGCTTCAAGTCCATCAATACGGCGCCCAGCTCTTGGGCGGCAGCTTCGTCAAGGTTGGCGGACGGCTCGTCCATAGCAACGATGCGCGGCGCAGGAGCCAAAGCAGACGCAATGGCCACGCGCTGCTTCTGCCCGCTCGAAAGCTGATCCACGGGAATCCTGCGCAGATCGTTCAGCCCCAAGCGCCGAATAGCCGCGTCGGTTCGGCTCACCACTTCGGCGTGGGGATACCCGATGTTCTCGCAGCCGAACGCAACCTCTCCGGCAAGCTGGCTGGAGAAAAACTGGGTCGCCGGGTCCTGGAACACGCTGCCAACCAGCTCGGATCGCTGCCAAGCCGCAAGATCGCGCGCAAAACGGCCGCCCAGGAACACCTCGCCGGAAACGTCCCCACGATAGTACCCTCCGGCCAGCCCGTTCAGAATTCGCACGACCGTCGTCTTCCCGCTGCCCGATGCGCCCATCAGCACCACGCATTCCCCGGGCTTCACGCTCAAGTCCACGCCGTGAAGCGTCTCGGGCGCATCAAGATACGAAAAGCGCACCTGCACAAGCTGCGCAATAGGATCTTCCTGCATCCTCATCCACGCTCCTCACGAAAGCCAAACATAGGCGGCAATCGCCGCCGTGAACACAACCAAACACGCCGCATCCGCAAGCTTCACGGGGCTGCGATAGTAACTCGTTCGCCGCGTCGGAGCCTCGGCCGCACGAGCAACAGCCGAAGACGACAGCCGGTCCGCGCTATCCACCAGCGAAAACATCAGGGGAACCAGAACGTGCTCGAACGCCTGAACAGGATCGCCCGCCACGCAGCGCAGCGAAAGCACGCCGCGCCTTCTGCACGACTCGCGCAAACGATGGACGCTCGAGCGAACCGTCGGCGGAAATCGCAGCAAAACAAGCGCGCCCACGATGAACTTCTTGGGAACGCGCGCCCTTGCCAGCGCAGCGCTTATCAAGCCTGGCGGCGAGAGCGCTACCGCAAGAGCCGCCACCATAACGGGATACGAGTTCAAGCCGGCATACAGATGCACCGGAGAAAACACCAAGATCCGGGCGTTCAGATACACCAGCAGCAGGTACACCCCGCCCAATACCGCATACGCGACAAGCAGCTTGAGCGCCATGCCGGCCCGCCCGCCAACGGCAAGGTAGGCCAGCAAAATCCCAGTCAGGAAAGGCGTGAACGGCGAACTGCCCGCAACCGAAACCGCAACCGCCGTCAAAACCAGCACCGCGGCCTTGGTGCCCATAGCAAACCCCGCCTCGCTCCAAGCGGGAGCAAGACGCATGACCTGCGGCTCCGACGCACGAGCGAACCGATTGCCTTGAGCATTTCCTTCCATGCTAGATAGCACCCGCCTTCGCAAAGTGCTTCTTCATAAGGCGCTTGCCCACAAGCGCGCCCAGCAATCCTCCAATTGCAGTGATCGCCACAATGCCGACCAGCCACTCCCAGCTTGTATAGTACTTAAGGTACGCGTCGATGTACGCCTGCCCCACTTGCCGGACTTCCAGCGTTTCTTGGATGTAGGCGGTCAAATTCACATATATGGGAATAATGGACGACAGAACGTACAAAGAGCTGTACGTCGTCCACGCCCCCACCACGCAATTGGGCTTCGACCGAAGAGCGGGCGTGCGCAAAAACAGCAGCTCGATGATCAAGCCGCCGGCAAAGTAAAACGGGATCATGTACCAGTAATTGCCCATCAAGCAAAACGCCAACGAAGTCAAACCCGCAAGGAATATCGTGGTGCCGAAGCGGTTGACCCTCATGATCATGAGGAAGTACAAAGGCGCGACGGCAAATGAGGAAATGGCCGTGCTGGCAACCATCGATACATCGATGTTGATCGTGCTGATGGCAGCAATCGAAATCTGAATCACGATGATCAAGGCGCTGAACAGCACCGCGGTCACCACTTCCTTAACGCCCCATCTCCGCGACTCGGCCCCGCCCTGAGCTTTCGGGGTGTTTTTCGCTGTCTGTTCCATATCAATCCTACTTTCAAACGTCATGTGTTCATACAGCTTCGGAGCCCGGCCGCCCACGCCGCCGGACTCCGGCCCAACCGCTAACCCCGGTCGGTCAGCCTCCAGCCTTCCGCTTGTTCGCGTTCGCGCCAGAACGACCGATACCGTCCGGGAACCTGCACCAACTCGGCATGGATTCCCAGTTGCGTGACCCGCCCATCCTCCAGAACGGCTATCTGGTCAGCTGCCGCAATGGTGGACAAGCGATGCGCGATCGCGATAACCGTGCGGTCCTTCGCCAGTTCGTGCATGGCCTCCACGATTGCCGCCTCGTTCTCGGCGTCGAGCGCCGCCGTCGCCTCGTCGAACAGCACGATGGGAGCATCTTTCAGAAGGGCGCGGGCAATGGCAACGCGCTGGCGCTCGCCGCCCGACAGGCGGCAGCCCCCCTCCCCGACCGGCGTGTCCCATCCCTGCTCAAGACGATCGGCTACCTCGTTCAAGCGGGCTGTGCGGGCGGCTCGGCGAACCTCTTCGGGAGAAGCGTCAGGACGCCCGATCAGCACGTTCTCCTCAATGGTGCCGTCGAACAGGTACACATCCTGAAACACCAACGACACCTGGCGCATCAGTTCGTCGGGCAGCATGTCCCGCACGTCCACGCCGCCAATGCTCACGCTGCCGCTGGACACGTCCCAGAATCGGGCAACCAGCCGGGTCAGAGTCGTTTTGCCGGAACCCGAAGGCCCGACCAGCGCCGTAAGGCTGTTCTCGGGGCAAACCAAGCTCACGTCCTTCAGCACCGTGCGGGTCCCATCGTAGGAGAACCCGACATTGTCGAAGGAGATGCGCGAACCGGCTGGAATCCGAGGATTCTTCGTCTCCGGCAGAGGAGCCTCGTTCAGAATCTCTTCCGATTCGTCCAGGGAGTTCTTCGCCACGCGCAAAGCCATGCCCTGCTGGCCGATCGAGGACAAGGGGTCGATGAACCGCAAGGAAAGAACGGCTACGAACACGTACGAGGCGACGTCGATCTGCCCCCAGCCCAGCAAAACCGTAGACACCGCGAACACGAGGGCAAACGTGGCTTGCACGAACAGCGTGTATTGCCCAACCGGAGCAGCGCACTTTCGCAACGTGTCGATCGTCGCTTTACGATCGTCCTCGAAGGCTCGCTCCAAAACGTCCCATCCGTCCACCGAACGCTTCGTCGCGCGCAAAACCGGTTGGGCATGGGCGAATTCGAGCACGCGCGCAGCAACCTCGGCGCTCGAACGCTCTTCTTCCCGATGGTTCGTTCCCGCAGCCTTCGCCATGCGACGCGAGCCCCAGAACAAGAACGGCCCCATGATCACGAATGCAAGGCCGATGCGCCAATCGATGAAGAAGAACAGCAGGCAAACCGCCGCAGGCGTCGTCACGGCCAAGATCATTTGGCGCATGAATACGCTTGGCATGTTCATGGCCATCTGCAAGTTCTTCGTAAGCAGAGTGGAAACCTGACCCGATCGCTCCTTCGTGAACCAGCCAAGCGGCAGGCGCACGATATGATCGCCCAGCTTGTCCTGAAGCGAATGCATCACTTCCTCGATACCGATGAGGTACCCGCGATTGTCGGCCCAGAATCCAATTCCGCAGTTCAGCAGCGCCAGTGCGGCCGCCAGGGCCAGCAGGTACGCCGCTGCAGCATAGTCGCCAGCAACAAGCGAGCGCAGCAAGGGAAGCAGCGCCACGTATATGGCCGCTTCCGACAGACCGCACAGCACGTACAAGAACGCTTGCAGCTTCACGCCGGTAGGCTTGCCCACCAGGTTGTCCATTTGAGTGGTTATCATCGGTCCTCACCTCCGAACGAACCCTCTTCCGAAGAGCCCGCGCATTCCGTCCCGCACGAAGCAGCATCGGCATGCGGGGCCTTTCCAATCGCATCCACCTGCTGGGACTTCCACAATGCCGCATAATGACCGTCCGCCGCCAAAAGCTCCGCATGGCAACCGCGCTCGATAATCCGACCGCGGCTCAACACCAGAATCTGGTCCGCATGCACGATAGTGTCCAGCCTATGCGCAATCACGATGGTCGTACGCCCCGCCGCAAGGGCGGTCAGCGCCCTTTGGATAGCCGTTTCGTTTTCGGGGTCCGCATGCGCCGTCGCCTCGTCGAGCACCAAGATGGGAGCGTCCTGCACGATGGCGCGCGCGATGGCAACGCGCTGCGCCTCGCCGCCCGAAAGGTCGGCACCCTCGCTTCCCACCACGGTGTCGTAGCCGCAGGGAAGCTCCTCTATGCGTTCGTGAATCTGAGCCTTGCGCGCCGCCGCCACCATGTCCTCGTCGCTTGCGCCGGGCTTTCCCAAGCAAATGTTGTCCCGAATGCTCGCGCGCAGCAGCATGCTGTCCTGAAACACCACGGCAACCTGGGACAGCACGTCGCTCGAGGCAAGATCGGAAAGCGGCGTGCCGTTCATGCGCACCGCACCCGAAACCGGATCCCAGAATCGCGGGACCAAACGCGCGAACGTGGTCTTGCCGCTTCCGGAGTCGCCGACCAGGGCCGTCACGGTTCCCGGCTCAAGCTTGGCGTCAATCCCCTCCAAAACAAAAGGCGAGTCCGGGCCGTACGCAAACGACACGTCCTCGAAGTCGATATGCAGCGAACCGTCGCCCACGGACAGCGGGCTCTCCGGCTCTGCAAGCGGGGCAACGTCCAGGACAGTGGCAAGGTGGTCGGCAGCCTGAACCGACTGCTGCAAAAAGCGCACCGACACGAACAGGGCAAGAATCGCCGAAGGGATTCCCACTCCCAGCACCAGAAACGGAATGCACTGTTCGAGCGTTATGATGCCCTGCGAAACGAAAAACAGCGTGGCGGCAGCCATGACCACCAACATGGTTGCAGGAGAGAACAAAGCTGAAATCAGGCTAAACGGATTGGAAGTGCTCTTGGTCCATTCGTAGCAGATCTTGGCCAACGCAGCCGTCGCCTCTCGATACCGCACACCGGCGCGGCTCGCCGAACCGAAGGTCTTCACCACGGCTATGCCGTCGATCATCTCGACGCTTGCCGAAGACACTTCGACCAATGCCTCGTTGTACTGCTTGTTGAGCGGACCGAAGTCCTTCATCATGAAGGGCCACGCCACCCCAATCACCGCAGCAAGGTAGACGACGACCAGCAAAGCGAATCGAGCGTCCACGGTAAACAGGTACACCAGGGGAATAAGCGGGGAAAGCAGCGCCGTGGTCACGTCCACCGGCGCATGCCCGACCGACTGATGCAAGTTGAGCACATCGTCGGTGGCAGCCTGCTTCACCTGAGCCGAGTTGTTGTCGCTGAACCATCCCAGCGGAACCTTGCCCAAATGCTCCACCAGCACGGTGCGCACGTGCACGCGGAAATCAGCATCGGCGTAATGGCAGCTGCTCGTGGCAAGCGCGAACAAAATCCTTCCCGCTACAGCGCCGGCAACGGCCAGAAGCACCCAGAAGGCAAGTTCGTCAAGCGAAGGCACGCCTTCGACAATCGAAATTTGCGCCACGCGCGTAATAGCGAAGTAGGGAACGAACCCGCACAGCGAGGAAAGCGCCGCTATCACGATGTTCTTGACAATTCGCCCCCTCACCGGCTCTATCAGGCGCACGTACACGCGCTGCGCGGCGGCCTTGTCTATAGATTCCATACGCAACTCTCTTCTCTCTTGGGAAATCGTGCGGACGAATCCGCCCTACGTTCATACGCCTCGATGTTAGTTATAGCTAACTTTAATTGGAAAGCATACCATGTTCAACACAGAAAATCCATGCTCTCGGAAACGCCTCGCAATCGCCGCTTCTTCAACCGCGAACCGCGTTCACGTCCTACCTATCGAGCCGCATCAACGCGTCCATCCCCTCCTCGTCCTTGACAGGCATGCGCGCTCTGTCTATATTCTGGAATCTAATTTCGATTTCAGATCAACTCAGGAGAGACCGTGACTCCGCGAACCGCCTATCGAACCAAGCAGAAAGCGCTCGTAGCCGAGTGCATGGATCGGCATGCGGACGAATTCCTCACCGTCGACGAAGTCTGGGGCAACCTGAAATCCCACGGATCAGCCATAGGCCGCACCACGGTGTACCGCACGCTCGAAGCAGCCGTCGCCCAAGGAGCCGTAGTCAAAGTTGCCGGCATCAAAGGAACCGCCGCGCGCTACCGCGCACGCAGCACCGACCAAGATCGGCAGGGACAGCTTTCGTGCATTCGCTGCAAAGCGGTGCTGCCGCTCGACTGCTCGATGCTGCAATCGTTTTCGCACCACGTCAAAGAACGCCATGGCTTTGAAATCGATCAGCGCAGAACCGTCCTGTACGGCCTGTGCGCAGCATGCGAAGCGCGCGATCGCCAAGAATCGGGGTCCTATGCAACCTAGCATGCGCTCAAGGCTCGCAGCCTGCATGATTGCAGCAAGCCTTGCCCTGGTTTCCCTGACCGCAAGCCTGACCATCGCCGACAAGGCGGTCCACGAATGCACCGGCGACGCATGTCCCCTCTGCCACCTCGTCGCATCCGGGCACGCCGCGCTCGCCCTTGCCTCATCGGAAGGCGCAAGCACGCTCGGATACGAAACAAGCCCGTCGTTCCTCGCGCATCCGAACGAACCCTCGTCCTCTCTAGAAACTTGCTGGTCACTCATCCACCAGAAAACAAGGCTGGACATCTGATCCTCCGCATGCATCGCGGCGCATCGGTCAACTCTTCGCGCTCGCGCACAACCCGTGCATCGCGCACAACCCACACCCTCTCCTTCAAATGATAGGATCGTATATGAACGCCTTTTCTCAGCGCGCCGCAAACGCGCCCCGAACTCCCGCACCCCTTATCGCCATCCTGGCAGTGCTGGGGCTTTTGATCGCATCGATGCTCGCAGGATGCGCTTCCTCCCAGACCGCCTCGCAGCAAGACGATCAGGGCTCCCGAAAAGTCCACGTGGTAGCCAGCTTCTACCCCTTGTACGACTTCGCCCAGAAAATCGGAGGAGACCGAGTCACGGTCACGAACCTGGTTCCCGCCGGAACCGAACCTCACGATTGGGAGCCTTCGACCGCCGACATGAAAACCATCGAGTCCGCCAACGTGTTCGTGTACAACGGAGCGGGAATGGAGCATTGGACCCACGACGTGCTCCACAGCATTCAGAACAAGCACCTGGTAAGCGTTGCAGCTTCCGACGGCATAGCGCTGCTTCCGGCTGCTTCGGAAGACGAGCATGACCACGGCCATGCCGACGACCACGCGCACGAGCACGGCGAAGACGCCGACCACGGTCGATACGACCCCCATGTGTGGCTTGCCCCCGAAAACGCAAAACGAGAAATGAAGAACATCCGAGATGCCCTCGTGCAAGCCGACCCCGACGGCAAAGACGTCTACGAAGCGAACTACCAAACCTGGTCTGAAAAGCTTGACGACCTGCACAAAGCGTACGAAACCAAGCTCTCCTCGGTGCCGAACAAGACCATCGTGGTGTCGCATCAGGCTTTCGGATACCTGTGCGATGCCTACGGTCTCGCCCAAATGCCCATTGAAGGCATGGAGGCGGATGCCGAGCCGAACGCCAAGGACATGGCGCGCATCGTCGACTTCGTGAAGGCCAACAACGTCAGCGTGATTTTCTCCGAAGAACTCGTCAGCCCCAAAATAGCCCAGGCGATAGCCGACGCAAGCGGCGCTTCATGCGAACAGCTCAATCCGCTCGAAGGCTTGACACAAGAGCAAATCGACGCGGGGCAGGATTACGTCTCGGTAATGACGGAAAACCTCGACAAACTGGTCAAGGCGCTCTCGTGAACCAGCGCGTTGCGTCTTCGCCTCATCCCGCAGTCGTTTTCGACAACGTACGGTTCTCGTACCGAACCTCGCCCGTACTCAAGGGCGCGAGCTTCACGCTCGCGCCCGGCGGGTTCTACGTGCTTGCCGGAGCAAATGGATCCGGCAAATCAACCTTGATCAAGCTGCTGCTTGCCGAGCTCTTCCCGAACGAGGGCGCCATCCAGCTGTTCGGGCAGGACGCGCGATCGTTCAAGTCATGGCAGCACGTGGGCTACGTCCCCCAGCAGGCGCCCGCGGACTACCGCCGCTTCCCCGCAACCGTGCTCGAGACGGTTCGAGCCGGCCTCTATGCGGAATCGAAGCCGATCCTTCCCTACCGGTCCGCGCATCGAGCGAAAACGCTCGACGCCCTGCGCCAAGTCGGGCTGACGGGTTTCGAGCAGCACCTGATAGGAGAGCTTTCCGGAGGGCAGTTCCAGCGCATGCTGCTCGCCCGCGCAATCGTGGCGAAGCCGAAGCTGCTCGTGCTCGACGAGCCCACGAGCAACCTCGACGATGCCAGCGCGCAGGCCCTTGCGCGAACCGCCAGCGAAGCAGCCTCTTCGCTGGGAACCACCGTGCTGCTCGTCACGCACGATCGGGCGCGGCTGCCCCGCCTGCACGCGAGCATGCTCGTGCTCGAGTCCGGCACGATACAGGAAAAGCCCCTGAACGCCATCAAGGAGGAGGTGCCATGTTCGAGTACTTGTTCATGCAGCGAGCCTTCGTCGCCGGCCTGATCCTTGGCATCGCGGTGCCGTGCGTAGGCGTGGTCGTGGTTCTCAAACGCCTGTCGATGATGGGCGACGCGCTCTCCCACACCGCTTTGGCCGGCGTGGCGGGCGGCCTTATCGCGGGAATCAACCCTGTGCTGGGAGCGACCATCGCCTGCCTGGGAGCCGCCGGGGCCATCGAGGTGATCCGGCGTCGGTTCGAAGGGCACGCAGAGCTTGCCATCGCCATCGTCATGTCGTGCGGCATCGGGCTGGCCGGCGTGCTTTCCGGATTCGTCCCGAACGCCGCCAGCTTTTCCAGCTTCCTGTTCGGCAGCATCGTCACCGTCAACGACGACGACCTGCTTGCCGTGGCGGCCGTAGGCGCAACGGTGCTTTTGCTGTGCGCGCTCATGCGCAAGGAGCTGTTTTTGGTCACGCTTGACGAACGAGCTGCACGCCTTGCGGGCGTGCGCACCAAAACCGTGAACGCGGCCTTCATCCTGATCACCGCGCTTTGCGTATCCGTTGCGGCCCGCACCGTCGGAGCGCTCATCGTTTCGTCGATGATGGTGGTGCCCGTTGCCTGCGCCCTGCAGATAGCCCGCAGCTGGAAGCAGATCGTCATCCTGTCGTGCGGGATCGGCGTGACCATAACCGCCATCGGCTTGACGGTCTCCTACGAGCTCGGGCTCAAGCCCGGCGGAACCATCGTGCTCATAGGCATCGGCGCCCTTGCGCTCGTGCTCGTTGCAAAGCACCTCCGCATGCGTCTCCGCTCGACGACGCGCCGTTCAACCCGCTGACGCGCGCACTGCAACGTCACCGCCGCAGCAAAAAAGACGACCCGCCCGGCCAACGGCACCGGTGCGGGTCGTCCAACGAAAAGCGATAGGACCTATTTCCCCGATCCGCCCACGTCGTCCAAGCGCGCCTCCAAAGGCAGCGGCTCCTCGAAGGCGCCGCCCGCCCCCTGACCGCCCTTCGATTCGTCGTCGCCCCACGGCAGGATCATGTTCAGCGCAATGCCCACGACCGAGCCCACGGCCAAGCCGGACAGCGAGATGGTCACGTCGCCCACGGGAACCACGATCGCGCCCGCAGCGCTGTAGGCGATTCCCAGCGACAGCACCAGGATGAGCGCCGTGATCAAAACGTTGCGGCTCTTCATGAAGTCCACGTGATTCTCCACCAGGTTGCGAATACCCACTGCGGAAATCATGCCGTACAGCACCAGCGACACGCCGCCGATAACGCACGCCGGCATCGCAGCGATGACCGCCGCGAACTTCGGGCAGAACGAAAACGCGATGGCGAAGCAAGCGGCTATGCGAACAACGCGCGGATCGAACACCCGCGTCA
>NZ_DBFOSR010000096.1:0-51240 GCF_048427265.1 Paraeggerthella sp. | reverse complement strand
CTGCCGCGTTCGATCTTGGTTTCCCGCCGCCCGCTCCCCCGAGGGGTCCGCGGCCGGCCGGGGTCCGTCTCATGCGGATCCGTTCACTTGGCTTTTTTCTCGCTTGTTCTGCTTCTCAGTATCCGGTTTTCAAGGTTCTCCGCCTGGGGCCGAAGCCCGAAGCGCAAGGAGATATACTACCCGTGCCCCCGCCCGGCGTCAAGAACTTTTTTCGAAAAAGTTCTTCGGCCCGTTCCCGTCGAGGCTTCGTCCGCCTTGCGAGGAACCGCGGGTTGCAGCCGCGCCCTCCCCTCGGGAAGCGCGGAGGGAGCATGTTACGTGAAGCCGGGACGCGGCGCAAGGCCCTTTTCGGGAATCGCGCGAAATCGCATAGCTTCACCCGTCCGCAGTCTCGCCCTACCTATATACAGAAAAAGCCCGCCTCGAACGAGACGGGCTTTGCAAAGACATGCTGTTCGCAAATACGACTTAGCGCTTCGAGAACTGCGGGCGCTTGCGGGCCTTCTTGAGACCGTACTTCTTGCGCTCCACCATACGGGAGTCGCGCGTCAGGAAGCCAGCCTTCTTGAGCTCGGCGCGATAATCGCCAGCGGAAAGCAGCGCGCGGGAGATGCCGTGACGCAGAGCGCCGGCCTGACCCGAGATGCCGCCACCGTTCAGAATGGCGATAACGTCGAAGTGGTCCACCGTGTCCGTAACCTTGAACGGCGTCTTGGCGTAATCGACCAAAGCCTCGCGACCGAAGTACTGCGCAGCTTCGCGGCCGTTGATGGTCATCTTGCCGGTGCCGGGAACGAGGCGCACGCGCGCAACAGCGTTCTTGCGACGGCCGGTGCCGTAGTACAAAGCTTCACCTGCCATGGGTTAACCCTCCATCTCGATCTTGCGGGGCTGCTGAGCCATGTGCGGATGCTCCGCACCCGTGTACACCTTGAGCTTCTTGCCCATGGCGCGACCAAGCGTGTTCTTCGGCAGCATGCCCTTGACAGCATGCTCGATAACGCGCTCGGGATGCTTTGCCATGGCCTCTTCAAAGGTCTCGGACTTCAGCCCGCCGGGGAAACCACTGTGACGGTAATAGCTCTTGGACTGAGCCTTCGTGCCCGTCACGCGGATCTTGTCCACGTTGATGATGACCACGAAGTCACCGGTGTCGACATGCGGCGTGTACTGCGGCTTGTGCTTGCCCTTGAGAATATGAGCAGCCTTTGCAGCGACGCGACCGAGAACCTGGTTCTCTGCGTCGATCAAGACCCACTCGCGCTCAACTTCGTTGGGCTTCGCGTAATACGTCTTCACTATCTTCCTCCAAAATCCTGTCCTACCCCGCCGTGCGGGGCGGGATTTCCGTCGCTCTTCAGCGGCTCGACAAAGCGAACCAACCGCTTCGCGGCGAATGATCGGTTTCAAAAGTGCAGGTAGATCGGATGTCGGGTTCCTACGCCGACGCGCAACCTAAGGTCTGGACTCCCCGGTTCGCGCTTCCGCTTCTTACTGCATGCACGGGGCTTTCGAAAGCGAACCTTTGCATTGTAAACAGGGAATACCCCAGAAGTCAACGAATAATCATGACGCTGCGCGCTATTTGCATAAAGAAAGAACGGCCGAGCACCTGGGCAGGCAACGCGGGCAACGATCCGCTCTGCAGGGCGACGTCGGACACGCAAGCGGTCCCCCGCGCCGAAGCGCGAGGGACCGAGGGAGGGGCCGGGAAATCGGATTGGCGGAAAGGCCTATGCCTGAGCCAACTCGTGTCCCAAAACGTAACCGTACGTGATGCAGCGACCGTGGCTGTTGCCGGCAACGTTGATGGGATAGTCAACCGCGCAGATGTCGCCTTGCACATTGCCGAGCGCGTAAAGGCCTTCGATGGCTTTGCCTTCCGCATCGAGGCACTGGAAGTCGACGTTCGTGCGCAGGCCGCCCGGGATGGCAAGCAATGCCGGGCCGACTTTGAGCGCGTAGAACGGGCCTTCCTTCACGGGGGTCAGGAACACGGGCTTCTTGTAGTAGTCGGTGTCCTCGCCCGCTTCGCACATGCCGTTGTAGCGATCGACCGTGGCCTTGAGCGCAGCGGCGTCGCAGCCGATCTTCTTGGCAAGGTCGTCCAGAGTGTCCGCCTGATAGGCAATGCCCTGCTCGATGTACTTGGGGATTTGCGTCTCGAAGTACTGCGGAGCCAGCTCCAGGTCGCTGCCGTAGGGGCGGAACGAATCCCAGAACATACCGCCGCCGTAGGGCAGACCGTTCACCAGGTCGGTCTTCCAGTTGGCGTCGAACACGGACCACGCTTCGCCGTTGGGCTGGCGGTTGATGGCAAGCGACTTGCCTTGCACCCAGGTATCTTCGCACATGAAGCGCTCGCCGTTGTCGTTCACGAACAGGAACGGCCCGTGGAACCAGCAAAACGCCTGCGGATGCATCATCGTGGGAAGCGGCAGGTCCTGCAGCTGCGCACCGGCCCACATGCCCATCTTGTGGCCGTCGCCCGTGTTCACGCCCATCGGGGTGTACTGGCTGCGCGGCTGTCCGTACTCGGCGCAGATCGGCGCGTACGCCTTGACCATCTCCGCATCGCCGCCGATGTCGCCCGTGCACAGCACTACGCCCTTGCTTGCGTTGTACTGCACGTAGCCGTCCTTCGTCTCGCAGATGCAGCCCGTCACCCGAGAGCCGTCTTTTACCAGCTGCACGGCCGGCGCGTCGAAGACGAACTGGGCGCCATCGCGCACGGCGTCGTTGTAGCACAGCTCGGCGCCGGCGAACCCGGTGGACTTGAGGCCGGCTTCCTCGGGGATTCGGAGCATGTGGTAACCCGGCTGCTCGGCGTACACGTCGTCATGGCTGTAGAACGCACCCACCATGGCCGAGCCGCCCAACGCTTCAGCCTTAGCCAAAAGCCAGTTCGATGCTTCTTCGGAATGGTTGAAGAACTTGGAAATCAAATCTTCGTTCGCACGGCTTGCGCACTGCGCGATCCAGTGCTGCTTGGCGTTCACGCGATCGACCTTGATGCCCAGTTCGTCCATGTAGTGCGAGTTTATGGCGCCGAAGCCGCCACCGCGGCCGTTCCAACTGGACGTCTTCTCGACCACCGTGACCTTGCCGCCTTTTTCGGCAGCCGCCGCAGCGGTCGCGCATCCGGCCAGGCCCGCACCGATAACCAAGATGTCCGTGTCTACCGTGGACGCGATATCGGTAATGGGCTCCGGCGCAACTTCCCAAGCGTACGCAGACTTCCCTGCGGCGGAATCATCCGTCGTAGAAGCCTTCGAGTCTGACGCCCCGCCCGCCGCAGGCGCACAACCAGCAAGACCCGCTGCGCCCGCTGCAACGGCAGCCGTAGCACCCAGGCCTAGAAACGCACGGCGCGATAGGCCGCTTTTCACATGCTCGGACATACGAACCCCTTTCGATTCATTCGCAGATCCCTCCGTCTGCGCTTGAGGTCATCATGGGTCTTCCGGGATGCGCAGTCATCGAACAAAGCGGCCCATTTTCGCAGGAAAACGGCTTATGGGCCACATCGGACCATAGGATTTCCTGAACGCAACTTGCACCTGTCCCACGGTTTTGCTAGCTTTGAAGAGGGAGGCCAGGGGGAAGCGAAACGGAGTACGCATGGGCGAAGCACGGTTGAACCAAGAGGGCGAGCGATTCTCAGGATGGCGTTTGCTGGGCCTGGGATTCTGGCAGGCTTGGCAAATGATCAGCATGTGCACCGCCACGCTCATTCCCGATGCAGAACGATTCTCTTTCGCCGGCAATGCTTTGCTATGGATACTCGCTCTTACCGCGATGGGATACCTAGCCGTAATGCTCGCAGCTCGGTGGCACGCCCCGTTTCTCACCCGACGTAGCTGCTTTGCAGCCGCAGGAGGGCTGACCGCAACAGGATCGGTCGTCATCCCCCTCGCCCTGACGTTCGGGGTCGGTCCGATTGGCTTCTCTGCATTTTTAGCAGGGGCGCTCGCCGTAGCGTTCGGCAATGCGTTGCTGCTTGTCATGTGGGGAGAATTATGGAGCGCGCTTGCCACCGGCCGCGTAGGGCGTCATCTATACGTGTCGTACACGTTTGCCTTCGCGCTGTTTTTCGCAGCATACGCGCTTCCGCAGTGGGCAGCCGTAGCCTTCAACGCCGCAATGCCCCTGGTGTCGGCAGCCGTTTTGAAAGCCTGTAAAAAGGAACCGCGCAGAGAGCCTTCCGTGCTGCCGCTTGATATAAAAACAATACCGGTACCTCGGGTCCTCACATGCATCCTTATCATAAGCGTTGTGTACGGCATGTCGCAGGGAATGGCCAACACGTTTGCCGACGGAGACGCTTCGTTCATCGCGAAAGCGCTCATTTTGGCAGGAGGCGGCATAGGCGCCATCACGCTTTCCATGGTGGCGGCACCGTCGTTCGCCGAGCCCATCGCGTTGTACCGTCCCGTTATTCCCGCCATGGTAGCAGGCCTTGTCCTCTTGCTTCTTCTATCCGCCCCTTATCGCTTTATAGGAGCGGGGCTCATCATCATGGGTGTGTACTGCCTGGATATGTTCATGATGCTGGTATCTACCGACGTTGCTTTCCGCGCGCGCATTCCCGTGGCGCTTTCGTTCGGGCTGGTCATCTTCTGCGCGCGAACGGGCACGCTTGCGGGATCGTTCGCCGCTGACGTGCTGCAACAACCATCGATATGGTCCGGCTCCTTGAGAACCGACGTGTTCCTTGTAGGCGTGCTCATTCTGACATTGGCGGGCATGCTGTTTTTCACGCAGACCGACGTGCAGAGACTGTATGCCACGCCGCGCACAGCGACCGACACGAGCCTTGAGCAAAAATGCGCGCGCATCGCGGCAATGTGCCGACTGACGAACCGCGAAGGAGAAGTGCTGGTCCTGCTGGCGCGCGGACGTACGGTCCGCTATATCTGCGATGAATTGTCCATCGCCCAGGGCACCGCGAAGCACCATGTAAGCAATATCTACCGCAAGGTGGGCGTGTTCGATCGTCAGGGGTTGCTCGACACCATCGAGCAAGGAGGAGTTGGAAAGCCGGGCTGGGAATAGGACCGCAAGCCTGGCTGCGCCTGGGAGGGCGAACGATTTATGAGAAGAACTCCCACGTATTGCCGCCGCTGCGCTTGGCTCGGTACATGGCCGCATCGGCGTTACGGTACAGCTCTTCGTATGTGGCGCCGTCACGCGGGAACCGAGCGATGCCCAAGCTCACGGTAGGATAGTCTCGGCGTCGCGGATCGTTGGCGGCCATCTCCGACACGGCCGCGCACATGCGCCGTGCAATGGCCTCGATGACCTCGCGCGACGAAATGCCGCGCAAGCACACCATGAACTCGTCGCCGCCTATGCGCCCAACCATATCGCCATGACGAACGGCCTCGGAAAGCGCCTCTACCGACCACACCAGCACAAGGTCGCCCACCGCATGGCCGAGCGAATCGTTCGTCATCTTGAAGCCATCCAGATCGGCCATAATGAAAGCATGGTTGACCTGGTCTTCTGATTCCCGGATAAGCTGAGAGGACAGCGCCTCGAACGTAGCCCGGTTCAAAACGCCTGTCAAGGAATCCCGTTCCGCACGCGTCTTCTGCGCGCGCTCGAGCTCGCGCCGCTCGGTCACGTCCCAAAACGAGATAACCGCTGAAGCGGGATTGCCCTCATCATCGGTCACCAGCGTATAATCAACCTGATACCACCGAAAATCGCCGGAAACGGACCTGCGCATGCGGATGACCGCCGTTCCATGAGGAACGCCCCTATCGATATCGTGGTACAGCCCCAAAAACGCATCGACCCCTTCGGGGGCAACCAGTCCTCGCGTTACCAGACTATCGGGAACGTCCTCGTAGCGGATAGGCTCGATCAGCCTTCCGCCGGAAACATTCTGCAAAAGCAGCGCTCGCTCGACGGTGTCGAAAACCGCAATGATCTTGCCGCTCATTTCGACGGCGACCCGAAAAGCATCCTCGCTCATGCGCAAGCGTCTGCGCGTCTCCAACCACGACGTCACGTCCAGTACGCTGCATGAGGCGATTCGTCGATCGGGGTCGTACTTGCAGCGCGTTCGAACCCTGAGGACGGATCCGTCAAGGGTTTCTTGAGGAACTTCGATTTCGATTATGGTTTCGCCCGCTTCGATGCCAATCCGCAGGCGCTCGGAAAACTGATCCCAACCAGACGTGGCAAGCAGGGCTTCGGGATAAAGCTCTCCGGGCGCGCGAACGCAACCCATCAAAGCGAAAAACTCATCGTTGGCAACAAGTGGCCTTATCCCCTCGTCAGTGCACTTCAACTGGGCAAACTCGACGGGGATATCAGACAGCGCGACCATATGCTCTTTGCGGTTTTCCATGAAAAACAGTATACCGAGCCTTGGCCGTCGACCGGAGGGGAATTCAGCAAGAAGCCGTCCGATTTCGAACTCTGCCTCGCCGAAAAAGAAACGCAGGCGCTCGTTTTTCGAGCGTCCTGCGTTTCGCGATGCTTGGAATTCTTCTCGCTTGCCTAAAATGCGGCGCGTCTACACTGCGGCAAGAGCCTGTTCGACATCGGCGACAAGATCGCCCGTGCCTTCGATACCGCACGACAAGCGAATGAGATCGGCGGTGATGCCGGCAGCCGCCAGCTCCGCATCGTTCATTTGGCGATGCGTCGCGTTCGCCGGATGCAACACGCAGGTCCGCGCATCCGCCACGTGCGTGGCGATCTGGGCCAACTTGAGGTTTTTCATGAACGTCTCCGCTGCCGCCCGACCGCCGGCAACGCCAAAGCTGACCACGCCGCTTGCGCCATGGGAAAGGTACTTCTGGGAAAGTTCGTATTCGGCATCGCCTTTGAGGCCCGGATAGCGCACCCACGCCACTTTTGGATGCTGCGCCAAGAATTCGGCCAGCGCAAGCCCGTTGGCATTGTGCTGCGCCATGCGCAGGTGCAGGCTTTCCAACCCCATATTGACGAGGAAGGCGTTTTGCGGCGACTGCGTGCACCCGAAATCGCGCATGAGCTGCGCCGTCGCCTTCGTGATGAACGCACCGGCCAAGCCGAAACGCTCGGTGTACGTTACTCCGTGGTAGCTTTCGTCCGGTTCGCACAAACCGGGGAACTTGTCAGCATGCGCGGTCCAGTCGAACCTTCCAGAATCAACGATAGCCCCGCCGACGCTCGCTCCGTGACCGTCCATGTACTTCGTGGTGGAATGGGTGACGATGTCGGCGCCCCACTCAATGGGACGGCAGTTCACCGGCGTGGGGAACGTGTTGTCCACGATAAGCGGCACGCCGTGCGCATGTGCCGCCGCGGCAAAACGCTCGATGTCAAGCACGGACAAGGCGGGGTTTGCGATGGTTTCTCCGAATACGGCCTTCGTGTTCGGACGGAAAGCAGCCTCGAGCTCTTCGTCGGTGCAATCGGGAGACACGAACGTGCACTCCAGTCCCATGCGCTTCATGGTGACCGCCAGCAAATTGTAAGTACCGCCGTAGATTGCCGAACTGGCCACAATATGGTCGCCGCAACCGGCGATGTTGAACACCGCGAAAAAGTTTGCCGCCTGTCCCGACGAAGTGAGCATAGCCGCCGTGCCGCCCTCAAGCTCGGCGATCTTGGCCGCCACGAAATCGTTGGTGGGATTTTGCAGACGCGTATAGAAATACCCTGCTTCTTCCAAGTCGAACAGCTTGCCCATGTGCTCGCTCGTATCGTATTTCCAGGTGGTGGACTGGTAAATGGGAATCTGCCGAGGTTCGCCGTCGCCGGGACGGTAGCCCCCCTGTACGCAGGTCGTGCTTATGCTTTCACTCATAAAGGCTCCTCATCGCAAGGGTCCGGGAAATGTGTCCGGCTCATTATACCGAGCACTGCAACGCGCTTGGTAGCCGTGTCTTTCCGATAACCTGCAATCTGTTTATGGAATAACCGGGCTATCTGTTTTCAAACGCATAGAAACGGCCCCGGACGATCCGGGGCCGTTTCGGCAATCCGCCAAGCAATTTCATCAGGTAGCCGTGAACTCCGCTACGTCGGCCAGGGGACTCGCCGTCCCGTCCTCGGCAACAGATCGAACCAGCAGACGATAGAAACCAGGCTTAGGCGGCGTGTACGAGAAGCTCCATTGAACGGACAATTCGGGAGCAGAGTCGGAAACGTCGAACGTAGTCCAGTTCCGACCGTTGTCCAACGAAAACTGCACCGATGAAATCTGGTTTCCGTAGTCTTCGGCGTATCCGCTCAACGTCACCGGCTTCCCGGCCTCCACCTGCATAGGAACGATCATGGCTCCACCTATTCCTGAACGCCTGCCAACACGCCAATATTGGGGCTGTTGGGGTGAGCGTCGGAAAGCCCTGGATCCGCAGGAGGCTGCTCCTGCGTGGAGACCACGATGCTCGCAATGTCGCGAACGAAGTAGTTTGCAGGCGTTTTCGTCATCCAAAGCTGGTTATTGCCGCCTACGGAAGCGGACAGGTCTTCGTCGTTGATCTGATAGCTCAGCACCGCATGATGCCCCAGCACGTAGCCCAAAGAGAACGAGACTTCGGTACCGTCGGAAGAAACGAACGTCACCGTGTTCGCTCCCGGCTGCACGGACGCACGGCTTAGCAAGTGCTCCACGGGAATGCCCTTCACGTCGGCCGTGATGGTTGCGCGCCCGCCAACCGGATTCCCGCCGCAGGTGCATGACATCACCTTGTTCGTGGACTCCTCCTTGGCAAGATCGCCAACCGAAGCGGTGAACGCTGACTGCACGTCCCCTGAAACCGACAGCTGCCAACCAAGGGGATTGTCGACCGCAAGATCGACGGATGCTCCGCACAAGGCGTTCGTAGCCCGTTGAAACAGTGTTTTGATGAGGGCGTTCGGCGTAATGGCACCCTGGTCATACGAGAATTCGCCCTTGACTACAGTATCAGTGACCTGCACGTTCTCGATCGGCGCACCGTAGGTCCGCGCCTCGTTTTCGCCAGCGGGACGCGATGTCGAAGCATCCGTCTCGGACGCGAGAGCAACCGGCGCGGCCGCCATCGAAGCAACCATGGTCAAACCGGCCAAAGCGGAGAGCGTCGTGCGACCGTGCTGCATCTTCGTTTTCATGTCGACTCCTCTCTACTCTACCGTGAACATGAATTGCGTGTTGTACTGGCAAACACGATCGGCTCCGTCGGGCGTTACGCTGGTGGTGCGAATATCAAGCAGGTACGCACCCGGAGACGGCGGCGTGAAGTCCATGCGCCAATACGTCCAGTAATCGGCATTGTTGTCGGGCGTGTCGAGCGTCGTCCACGTTTTTCCATGGTCGAAGGAGAATTCAACCTTCTTGATAGGCTCGTCCCATGCATCGGCAAAGCCTTCCAAATGCACGGTCTTGGCCTCATCGCCCGACAGGACCACGCCGGTCGGGTAGTTCAGCACGCCGCTGTTGGGCTTGGAATAGATCTCGCCCGTGCGATCGTCGGTGAACTGGCCCACGTACAGCTGGTCATTGAGTTCGTCAGCGGGCTTCGTCATGAACGTCAGATTGGAGATGCGCTTCGTGAAGTTGCCGCCCGAAGTCTTATACACCCAGATCATGCAAGGATATCCTTGAGAATTGGGGAGCAGCTTGCCGTCCATCTTGGTCACGATGATGGCGTCGTTGTCGCGCAGCCAATCGAGGCTCATTTGAGCGTAATCGTATCCGTCGGAGCTGATGGGACTCAAAATGTTGGCACCCGCTTTGGGCTTCGCATAGTCGATGATGGCAGATACGGGAATACCCTCCACCTCGCTCTGCATGATGGTAGCCTGGCCCACGCCGTTGATAGTGCAGTCCATCTTCATGACCTGCTTCACGGTGCCGAACTTCTGCTCCATTTCGGGCAGCGTCATCTCGACGGAATTCTCGCAATCGCCGTCAATGGAAACGACCCAGTTCTGGTAGATGGATTCGTCAACCTGGGAATCATCGGTCAACCATTGGCTCGGCTCGTCTTTGATGGTCTTGTAGAATCGGTTTTCCGGCGGTGTGATGGTGGTCTGGTCGTACGAGATGGAGGGCTTTGCCTCGTCGGCCTTCAAATCGGTGATGCCCTTGTACAGGTTGTACTTCACTTCGTCCCATCGCTCGAACGTCCCTGTTTTCGCATCGACGTAATGGCAGGACTGGCACGTGCCGCCGTCTTTGTCGACGAACATGGGGCTGCCCATGTGCAGCGTATGGATGGGGTCGCTCAGCTTGTTTCCCGAGTAGGATTCGGAATGGCACGCGATGCAATTTTGGTATCCCTGCTCGGTGTTGTATCCGAAGAAAATAAGCCGATGGTACGTTGGCAAGCTCATGAGCGCGTTCTCGAGCGTGTGGCACGAGGTGCATCCGCGCTTGTCTGCGTCAAGGTAGGTGTCGTTGAATCCGATGTCATCGGAAGGAACCGGCTGCACCAAAAAACCGTTGCGGTCGGTGTAACGACGCGGAGAGCGAGACTCGGCGTTGGCGTCGTTCTTCTCGGTGTTCTGGTAAAACTCGGGCAATGACGCAATGCCGTCCACAAAGCGACCCGACTCGGGAAATCCGCTATAGGCTGCAAGCTGATCGGGACCCGAACTAGCTGCAGGTTCCGCCTTCGTCCCGGTTGAATCCGGCTCGTCCGACGAAGGTTTGGGGCTGCACCCCCATGCGGCAAACGAAGCGACCATGGCTACTGCCACGAGGGAGGCGATCAACTTCGGCTTGCTTCGATGGCGCGAACCCGCGCATTCTTCTTTCTTCATGAAATCCTCCTTTGCAATGGGAAACGAAAACCGATTCTCCTTTCTTCCGGTTGTCCTCTTTTGGCAGGCCAGCGCCACAGCAAGCCGCGAACCCCTCCCTCGTGCCATGGGTTCGCAGCCGCTTGGCGCAGCTATCCCTTCGACTGTCCGCGTCTTTGCGGGCCATCTGATTCTGCGATTTGCGCGCGACGATGGTCGTAATGCTCGATATAGGTCTTGTCCAGCAGGGACTTTTCGTAAAACCCTACGTCTCGGTTGTATTCAAGAGACGCGTCCTCGATGCTTTTGAACTCATCTATGAGCGATCCGTCTTCGCGATAGTATCGAAGAAACATCTCGGAGCAGTGTTCTTGCAAGTAAGGCAGAAACGTGAGGTGGAACTTTTCGGAAGCCACGAAAAAGTGCCGAATACCATCATCATGCTGCCGCAAAAACCCCAGATCAAGAAGGCGGGCGAAATCGCTTCGAGCACATGGATAGGATATCCCGTACCGATGGACGTGGATTGCGTACGTGAACTCGGCGTTGCTGTGCAGAACGGCCTCGAGCAGGACCGCCTTTTGTCGATAGTTCAGCGACTCGTCAGCGTCGATAATGAGGCGAAGTCGCTCGCGCCGGCGCCGCATCCCCTCAAGCTTGGTCATGGTCCATCGCTGCTCGCCCACCACAAGCGCGACGGCCCGCTCAAAATAACCCGTCCAATCGTAGTACCCGTCGCAAGCCACAGCCAGATCTTCGGGCGTTCCGGAAAGGCAATGGTCCTCGACGAAGTTCTCGTCATCGGAGTACAGCAGCTTAAGGACGGGAATATGGGCGGAGAAGTGGTATCCAGCCCGATGCAAAACGATAAAGTACAGTATGTAGGCGAGCACGGAATTTCCCGCCGGAAAGAGACGAAACGTTTTGAAGTAGTACAGAGAAACAAGCGCGTTGATCAGCGTGTGGTTTCCTTCGCAGGTCGCGCAAAACGACTCCAGCGCCAAAGCACGCCGCTCGGAAACGTCGGCTTCGAGAAACTCGACGCCGCATACCTCTTTGATCGAAATGCCCTCGACCAGCTTGGCATGCAAAGACTCGATGAACGAAGCGGAAAGCGGCTCACCGCGATACGCCTCGATGTTCAGCAAGATGTTTCCGGCATTAGAAACAAGCAGTTCAACGCCGTTTTCAGGTTCGCATGCCTGAACGCACACGCGCTTCAACCGCAAGGTGTCGGACGCGCCGTACTCCAACCGCGCGGCAGCAGCAACCTCTTCGGCCGCAAGGTTCAACTCGTAATGCCCGCCCTCGGGATCCGACAAAATGCGAGCGTAGTGAACAGCCAAACCTTCGTTCACCTGGTACGTTTCAAGCAAGCTGCTCAAAAGCCATGTGGGAGCGTACCAATTCTGCGTCATCGGCGCTTCAGTGCTTGCGGCAGATTGCTCCACGGCGAAGGGAACGGGCAGCGCTCTGCCCTGGCAGCGGCGCAGCTTATTGAGCACGATCCAGCACAACGACAGATCCTCGGGAGAAACGTCGAGGGCTTTCGCGATAGATTCGAGCGTTTGCGACTTTCTCGACGCAAGGGAAAAAGCACGCCCCAGCAACGACCGATCGTCTGCCACAAGACCCTCCCCCATGATCCTCACCTCGTCTCAAGAATCACCTTCTTGGGCCATAGTCTCAAATGCGTAACCAGGCGTTCAAGAGTTCGAGGAAGGACTAGAAAGTATTTGCTATGGGCAGATCATGGGCCGTGAAACCACGTGAAGCAATCAGCTTTCCAGCCCCGTAAGCGAAAGGACGATACCCTCCGGCAAGCGGTCGCGATACGTAGTGGTCTGCACGCGATAGGGATGAACCTTGTTATCTTCTTGGCACAAGACCTCGAAACCACGTTTGCCGAAGAACGCGAACGTCTTCTCCTTGTTGCGCGTCAGGTCGTCCTCGAACAGCTCCCCCATGATTCCGCGGCACCCGTAGTAATCGGCGATCAGGCACAGCACCTCCAGTACGAACGTGCCGCAGCCCAAGTCCTCCTTGCGCGTAACGAAATCGATAATGCGCACGTGATCGTCCGAGGAATCTCCCTGAGTAAGCGTGACGTCGGCGATAATAGTGGAAGCGGCATCGGCGTTCGCATCGTTTTCGGTGCGCACGTTCAGGTACAGCTGAATCCGGTCGTAGCCAAACGGCGCGTATTCAGGCTCCAGGCGCAACCTTCCCGCCAAAAAACAGTAGAGCGTACGCTCCCCGGTATCCTTCGTCGCAATAAGCGTCTCGATTCCCGCCATTGCTTCCTCCCGTCTCGCACCGTATTGCCACCGCACGTCGCAGCGCATCCCTATCGTATCCATTTTCCCCGGCGGATTCGCCCCGCAATGCACGACGAACGACCGGACGAACGCGGCATGGCTGAAAAACGAGGAAGGTTGGAAAAGGAATGGGGCGTTCCGATAACGCGTTATCTCTTCTTCGGATAGGTAGGTCATCTGATTATCCGGTATCATACACTCAGCCAAAACACTCGGCCTTGAGCGCCGCCGCAGCGCATGAAGCGGCAGACGAGATTGCGAGGTCATCATGCCCATCAGAATCCCCGATTCCCTGCCCGCCACCGACATCCTCGAAGGCGAGAACATCTTCGTCATGACCGAGTACCGGGCCATGCATCAGGACATTCGCCCGCTCAAGGTCTTGCTACTGAACCTCATGCCCACGAAGATCGTCACCGAAACCCAAATCATGCGCAAGCTGTCGAACACGCCGCTGCAAATCGAAGTCGAGCTGCTGCAGACCATCAGCCATGAGGCGAAAAACGTGTCCGGCGAGCACTTATCGACGTTCTACACCTCGTTCGACGAGATCAAAGACAAGCGATACGACGGTATGATCATCACGGGTGCGCCCGTAGAGCTGCTGGACTTCGAGCATGTGGATTATTGGGACGAGCTGACAGCTATCATGGATTGGTCGACGACCAACGTGCACTCAGTGTTCCATATCTGCTGGGGCGCGCAAGCGGGCATTTACCATCACTACGGCATTCAGAAGCACGAACTGGAAAACAAGCTGTCAGGCGTATTCGAGCACCAGGTGGACAAGCCCTCGTCGCCCTTGGTTCGCGGATTCGACGACGCGTTTCGCGCCCCGCATTCGCGCTACACCGAAGTGCGAGCCGAAGACATCGAGGCCCATCCGCAGCTCGAGCTGATCGCGACATCGGAAGAAGCCGGCGTGTATCTTGCCAAGAGCGTCGACAGCCGTCACTTTTTCGCGTTCGGCCACCCCGAATACGACGACGATACGCTTCTGAAAGAATACGAGCGAGACGCGGCGAAGGGCATGGGGGTGGCGCTGCCTGCGCACTACTTCCCCAACGACGACCCAACGCAAAAGCCCTCGGCAACATGGCGCGCCCATGCGCAGCTTTTGTACACGAATTGGCTGAACTACTACGTCTACCAGACCACTCCCTACGATCTGGACAAAGTGGGAACCGAGGAGGACTCTTCGCATGAGTAAGCAACGCGACGAAGCGAAGGAACGAGTTTTGCACTACACGCTGCGACCGGTATCGACGCCGATCGCGGAAACGATCGATGGATCCGCCCCCGCCCAAAAGCAGGCGGATCCATTCATTCGCCCGGCAACCGAAGACGACGACGGCTACGACCCTTTCAGCGATCGACCGCCCGCACCGGAGCCCACGTACCAGGAAGACCCCTGGCGCTAACCTTCCGCAATGCAGCTTGCTATCGAGCTTCGTTCCAAGCCAAGAACGCTTCCACCTCCAGCTCGTCGAACGTGCGAACCGCATGATCGCATGATTCGACGAGTTCTTCGTACGTGCCGGAAACGTCGCAGTCGTAGATGCCGAGCGTGCGATAGCCCGCCTTTCTGAGCGTATGCACGGCGTACACCGAATCCTCCATGCCCCACGTGAACGAACGCGGCGTGCCCATGAGCTCGCGCGCGCGGTCCCAAACAGCGGGTTCGCGCTTCGACGCATTCACGTCATCCACCGACACGATAGCGTCAAAATACGGAGCAAACCCGCAACGCTCCAGGCCAGCTTGCAAATACAGCTGAGGGCTTGAAGATGCGACGGTCATGCGGACCCCGCGGCTGGCAAGTTCCTGCACGAACGCGAGCGCCCCCGCACGAGCCTCGACGCGCGTGCGATAAAAGTCCAGCATGAATTCGTCGACCATGTCCTCCACGTCTTTCCCGGACGCTCCCAAGCCGAATCGCTCATGGAAGAAGGCGCCGCATTCAGGAATGGTGAGCGTGGTCAGCACGTCTTTGTCGTCCTCAGTCAGCGTCACGTCCGCGCGGCGCGCAAGCTCGGCTTCCATCTCGCGCCACACGCACATCGAATCGAGCAACGTGCCGTCGCAATCGAACACGATGCCGATCGAAGATGGGTTCATGGTGGGGGGTCCTTTCGCGGATACGCCGAGCGACCAACGCACGTCGCTGCGGCAAGGTTTCTTGTTCGGGCAAATCTTAGCAAACCCCCGCCGTCGGACGAGCGACCGGAAACGCGAATTTGCAGGATATTTACCTCCGAAGCCAACGCCTGCCTTCGGGCGCTTGAAAGATGGCGTTCGCACGCTGCTCGCACGTTCCGCAGCGCATGAAGCGCGCGAGCAACCGCAGATAGCAAGTCCCGCCCTCGCTGCCGGGAAGGGTCCCCGCCGTTCTACGACTGTCAGCGCGCGAAAAACCGTCCTCGCTGGCAGGTTTTGACGGTTTGAGGTCGTTTGATTCCGCAGGAGAAGCGCTTGCGCCTGCGCGGTTCAGCTATCCGCCGCCGTGACCAGGTAAAACAAAAAGCGAGCCGGGCAACGATGAAAACGCTGCCCGGCTCGACGACCTCAAACCGCAAAAAGCTGCCAGCGAGGACGGTTTTTCGCGCGCAAGGCCCTTGCCGATAGCGATCCAGCAGCGATCCCCGTCCTTCGCTGCACACCGGGACCGGCAACCGCGGGCACTTGGCTACTTCACGCCGTACTGCTGGTAATACGCGTCGAGCGCCGTCTTCACGGCGTCGTCGATGACCACGCCTCCCTGCACTTCGCGGTTGTACAGGTACTCGGTGACCTCGGCCATGCTGACGATGGACGCCACGGGGAACCCGTACTTCTCCTGAACCTCTTGCTGAGCCGTCACAACGCCGCCCTTCCCCACTTCCATGCGGTTGAGCGACACGATAAGCCCCTTGATGTCCACGTCAGCCGCGCCCTTGAGCACGGGATACGTTTCGTCAATGGACTTGCCGGAGGTGGTCACGTCCTCGACCATGACCACGCGATCGCCGTCTTGCAGGTCGGATCCCAGCAGATTGCCCGCATCGGCGCCGTGATCCTTGACTTCCTTACGGTTGGAGCAATAGCGAACTTCCTTGCCGTACAGCTCGGAAATGCCCATGGCGGTAATCACCGACAGGGGGATGCCCTTGTAGGCCGGACCGAACACGACGTCGAAGTCCAAGCCGAAATTGTCATGGATGGCGCGGGCGTAGTACAAACCCAGACGATGCAGCTGGTCGCCCGTCACGTAGGCGCCGGCGTTCATGAAGAAAGGAGACTTGCGGCCGCTCTTGAGCGTGAACTCGCCGAACTTGAGCACCTTGCTCTCCACCATGAACTCGATGAACTCCTGCTTGTACTGCTCCATGCCCGGCTCCTTATCCGTATGCGGCGCGGCCCACCCGCGCACGATCTTCCGATGAATATGATACTAGAATCAAGCCGGGCGAGGGCTTCGAAACGCGAGCAACGCGCATCGCCCCGATACAAGAAGCGGCCCCAACGATCAATATCGTCAGGGCCGCATGCATACGCTGCTAAAAAATCGGAGCAACTTGCCAACCGGGCAAGCTAGCTGTTACTCGTCTTCTACGCGGATGACGCTGGGCTCCTCGCGCAGGATGTCGTCAAGCTGCGCGATCTCGGTCAGCACGTCGCGCACGCTCTTCTCGCACGCGGTATGCGTCACGTACACCAGATCCACCGTGCCGCCTTCCTTCTTGCCGCGCTGCACCACCGAGTACACGCTTACGTTGTGCTTGGCGAACACGCCGGCCATAGAGGCAAGAACGCCCGAGCGGTCGGCCACCTTGAAGCGGATGTAATACTTGGTCTTGAGCTCTTCCATGGGAACGATAGGCAGGCTATCGGTACAGGTACAACCCACAAGCGGTCCCACGCCCAACGTAACATGACGCGCCACCTCCAGCACGTCGCCCATCACAGCGCTCGCAGCCGGGCCCGAACCCGCGCCCTCGCCGAAGAACATGGTCTCGCCCACGGCATCGCCCGTCACGTAAATGGCGTTGAACACGCCGTTGACCGTGGCCAGCTGATGCGTCAGCGGCAGCATAGTGGGATGCACGCGCACGTCAATGCCCTGCGCCGTACGGTGAGCAAGGGCTAGCAACTTTACGCAATAGCCCATATCACGCGCCGCGTCCAGGTCCATAGTGGTTACGTTGCGAATACCTTCGGTATGCACGTCGCCGATGGTCACGCGCGAGTTGAATGCGATGGAGGCCAGGATGGCAATCTTGGCGGCAGCGTCGAAACCGTCCACGTCGGCGGTGGGATCCGCCTCAGCGAAGCCCTTCTGCTGCGCCTCCTTGAGCGCATCGTCGTAGCTCAAACCGTCTTCGACCATGCGGGTCAGCATGTAGTTCGTCGTGCCGTTCACAATGCCCATGACCGACGAGATCTCGTTGGAGATAAGGGAATGCTTCATCGGATCGATGATGGGGATGCCGCCGCCCACGCTCGCCTCGAACGCGATCTCCTTGTTCGCCTGGTCCGCAGCGTGCATGACCTCTTCGCCATACGTAGCCATGAGCGCCTTGTTGGCCGTGACCACGTTCTTGCCAGCGCGCAACGCGCCCAGCACCACATCGCGCGCCACGGTAGTGCCGCCGATCAGCTCGATAACGATATCGATTGAAGGATCATTGAGAATGTCCTGGTAATCCTGAGTGAAGATATCCTCCACGCCGTGTTCGATGGCCTGTTCGGGATTGCGCGAGCACACGCGCACCAGCTCCAGGTCAACACCGTAGTGGCGCTTGAAGTCCTCCCGGTGGTTCTTCAGGATGTCGATGCATCCGCCGCCCACCGTGCCGGTGCCCACCAAGCCAAGTTTAACCGCCATGTCGCTCTCCCTTTCCTAAATGTCCCGGCTCATCAGATCATCGTACGTTTCGCGGCGCGTAACCACGCGCGCTTCGCCGTCCCTCACGAACACGACGGCCGGCCTCGGCTGGCCGTTGTAGTTGCTTGCCATAGTGTAGCAGTACGCGCCCGTGCCGAAGACAGCAACGATATCGCCCAGGTCAGGATGCTGGATCGGCATGTCAATGACCACGGCGTCGCCGCTTTCGCAATGCTTGCCCGCAATAGTGACGATCTCGGTACGCGGCTGCCCCGCCTTGTTGGCGATAACCGGCTCGTAATCGGCGTGGTACAGCGCCGTGCGGATGTTGTCGGACATGCCGCCGTCAACCGCCACGTACTTGCGAATGTTCGGCAGGGTTTTGATAATGCCCACCGTATACAGCGTTACACCGGCGGTAGCCACCAGGCTGCGGCCCGGCTCGGTGAGCAGACGCGGCTCAGCCACGCCGTACTTCTGGCACGCGGCGAGCACGGACGAGGTCACCGTTTCGGCGAACTCGTCGATGGAGGCCGGCTTGTCGTCAGCCGTATAGGCAATGCCCAGACCACCGCCCACATCCAATTCCTCGATGCGATAACCGTACTCTTGCTCGATGCGGGCCATAAGGTCCACCATGACCTCGACGGCCTCGGGGTAGGAGTGCAGCGAGAAGATCTGCGAGCCAATGTGGCAATGCAGGCCCGCCAAACGCACGTTCGGCGCAGCCAGCACGTCATTCACGCAACCGAACGCAAAATCCTCGCGCATGGTGAAGCCGAACTTCGAGTCCTCGCAACCCGTGCGAATATACTGATGCGTGTCGGCCTCGACGCCTGGCGTGATGCGCATGTAGATAGGCTGCTCGACGCCCAGCTCACCGGCGATCTCGGAGATGCGCTTGAGTTCGATGCGACTGTCGATGATGATGCGGCCGACACCCGCCTGGATGGCTTCGCGCAGCTCGCGCGGCGTCTTGTTGTTGCCATGCATGAACACGCGCTCGGCCGGAAAATCCACTGCACGCGCGATAGCCAGCTCGCCACCGCCCGATACGTCAAGGCACAGGCCCTCGTCGGCCACCATGCGAGCCGCTTCTTTATTGAGAAACGCCTTGCTGGCATACACGATATCGGAATTCTGATAGCGGCTGCGGAACGCCTCGCGGTAGGACTCCATGCGGCTGCGCATGTCCGCTTCGTCCATGACGTACAAAGCCGTGCCCTGCTCGCGCGCCAGCTCCACCATGTCGACGCCGCCTACGTACAAGTGGTCGTCGCGCACTTCGGCGGTACGCGGCAGCACCGCGCCCAGCTCCATGGTGGTACGGTTGTCGGGCTGCTTGCTCAAATCGGATGCGGGCAAAGCCATAGGTCCGCCTACCTTTCTGCCTGTTTGCTTCCCTTGATGTCGCCGACCTGCCCGTCGGCAGAGCCGGCCCGTCGCCGGCTGTTGTGATTGGGGTTCATACTACCAGCCTTGCTGCATTTCCCCGGGTGCAGAGCGTAAATTTTCGTAGAATGGATACCCTGGAGCCAGGAGAAAGCCGTGCGCTGCCAAGCCGCTTCGGTCACCGCGCTTCCGGGCGAAGCCCGCATCGGCGCACGGGGCGCAGGCGAACCGGAATGCGCAGCAAAACACGAAGCCTTGCACGCACGCCGTACCTCTGCAGGGTTGAGTTCCATCCGTAAAAAAGGCAACTTTTCCCTATCAACTTGCTATGACTTTATAGCTTCTATAATCCTCAATAGAGTATACTATGCAGCACAGACAGAAAGGAGCTCGCTCATGGCCAAGCAGGAACCCTCTATCGATCAGTGGCTCAAGGAAGCGAAGCAGGATCCGAAGGCCGCTCAGTGCGGCATGTTTCTCACCCACAACGGCGTGGTGCGCATCACCCCGAAACAGCAGGTACGCGAAGGCGTCGAAGGGCTGGGCGACGTTGCGCAGGTGGAGTTCTCCTACGACGCCGCTGGTGTAGACGCAGCCGTTGAGGAAGCTCTGACCTGGCCGGGCGTATACTACGTGCGCGTATGGCTGAACGAGGGAGTGCTGGGCGTGGGCGACTCCATCATGTACGTTCTGATCGGCGCCGACATCCGCCCCAACTGCATCGACGCCTTGCAGAAACTGGTCGGCAAGATCAAGAACGACCTGGTGGTGGAAAAGGAAATCTACGCGTAGGACAACGGTGCTCGACGTTTCTCAAGGCCTCGGCTGCGCAGCTCATTCAGCAGTCGGGGCCTTCCCATATAAAAGCGGCCCTCACCGCGCGCAGGAAGCTGGTGCGCTACACTAGAGGCAGGCACCAAGCGGTCGATCTGCCCTGAAGGAGCGCGCATGAACATCCTCGATTACCTGGCAACGGAATTCGCATCCTTTGACGAGAAGCCGTTCAACCCGGTGGACTCGGCAGCCCTTTCGCAGTTCTGCATGGTTCGCATGGAAGACATCACCCCTATGAAACGCGCATGGAGCGAACCTCCGAGCCTTCGAGCAGCCGTCGCGGATCGCCTCCGTCCCGTACGGCCCGTGCGCTTCACCGACGCGCTGCGGGCGGAGCATTACGATAGCCTGTTCACGGGCCTGGTGCCCGAGCCCGTGAAAAACAACATGCTGGCCCTTGCAGCCAGCCCGCGCTTTCGCACTATGACCGTACAGGACTGCGCAAGCGTGTTCGACGAGGCGACGCAAACCCAATTCGCCGCTATGACGTTCGTTTGCGGCAAAAAGTTCGCCTACGTGGGGTTTCGCGGCACCGATCGGTCGTTCACTGGATGGCGCGAGAACTTCAACATGACCTACCAATTCCCTGTTCCCGCGCAAGACCTGGCTGTTCGCTACCTGGAAGCCGTCGCGCCCCGCCTGCCGCAGCGGCTGTATCTAGGAGGCCATTCCAAAGGCGGAAACCTGGCCGAATACGCAGCTCTGCATGCAACGCCGAAAGTCCAAGAGCGTATCGAACGCATATACGACCACGATGGCCCCGGCTTTCGGGCGGGAGCCGTCGACGACCGCGCGTTCTCGATCATCCGCGATCGCGTGCACAAGACGGTGCCGCAAGAGTGCATCGTGGGAATGCTTCTGGAAACGCCGCGTGAACTGCCCCTGCACGTGGTGCACAGCGCAGATCACGGTATGATGCAGCACAGCGTGCTGAACTGGGAAGTTAAGGGAACCGATTTCGTCTACGCCGATCAGCTGGCAGATTCGTCCCTCTCGACCCACGCGATCATGGAGCAATGGCTGACCGGGTTCTCCCCCGAGAAAACCCGGCAGGTGGTCGAGGCCGCGTTCAGGGCCATCGAAGCATCGAGCGCGCTCGATGCCGCAGACATCCTGATGGGCGGGGTGAAGTCCATAGCCTTGCTGGTCGAAGCCGCCAAAGCGCTCGATCAGGCGAACCGGGACATTCTGGTAAGCGCGCTGGGCACGCTGACCAACCTGATCGCCCACGACGCAGCGCGAGGCGTTGCGGGCTGGCTTGCACCGAAAACGAAGAACGCCTCGTAAACCGAGGCCGACGATCGCCCCGACAACTTCACCCATTTGGCAGGAAGAGCGACCCGTCTATGCAACAAGGGCCGACGCACCTCGTGAGTACGCCGGCCCCTGCAAACACGCTGTACGCGGAATCGATTAATCCGTGAAGTAACCCACGCCGCCCTCGAACAGGGGCTGGTACAGGTTGCCGGGCACGTTTTTGTACAGGCTGTAACCGCTGCGCTCGGTATGGCCCATCTTGCCCAGAACACGACCATCGGGGCTGGTGATAGCCTCGACCGCCCAAGCAGACCCGTTCGGGTTCACATCCAAGCCCATGGAAGGCGCACCCTGATCGTCAACGTACTGCGCGGCGATCTGACCATTGGCGGCCATACGCTCCAGCAACTCGGGGCTCGCCACGAACCGGCCTTCGCCATGGCTGATCGCCACTGTATGGATGTCGCCCACTTCGCACCGGCTCATCCAAGGCGACAGGTTCGACGCCACGCGCGTGCGCACCAAACGGCTCTGGTGACGGCCGATGTTGTTGAACGTAAGCGTGGGGCAATCCTCGTCCATCGGGCGAATATCGCCGTACGGCACCAGCCCCAGCTTCACAAGCGCCTGGAAACCGTTGCAGATGCCCAGCATGAGGCCGTCGCGGTTCTGCAGCAGATCGCGCACGGCTTCCGTCACTGCCGGAGCACGGAAGAACGCCGTGATGAACTTCGCCGAACCGTCAGGCTCGTCGCCGCCGGAGAAACCGCCCGGAAGCATGATGATCTGGCTGTTCTTAATAAGGCGAACCAGCTCCGCCGTGCTTTCGGCAACCGCCTCGGGCGTCAGGTTGTTGATGACGAACGTCTCGGCCACGGCACCTGCGCGTTCGAACGCGCGGGCGGAGTCGTATTCGCAGTTGTTGCCCGGGAACACCGGGATGATGACGCGCGGCTTCGCGATGGTGCCGTTGTACACAAGCGGAGCGCCGTCCGTGAAGCTCACGGCTTTGACCGGCTCGCCCTGGGCACGATACGGGAACACCGGCTCCAACGCGCCTTCCCATGCCTCCTGCAAACCGGCAAGGTCGATCGATTCGCCAGCAGCCTCGAACGCGTACTCGTCAACGGTCTGGCCCAGCTCGGACACGCACACGGCATCGCTTGCATCCGGCAGTTCGACGCACGCGGGCATCTCCACCAGGAAACTGCCGTAAGCGGGAGCGAACAGCTGATCGGCCTGCACGCAATCGGCCAGCTTCACGCCAATGCCGTTGCCAACGCACATCTTGAACAGGGCTTCCGCCGTGCCGCCATATCCGGGCGTAGACACGGACAAAGCCGCGCCGTCGCCGATCAGGCGCTCGACCAGGGCAATAGCTTCCAGCAATCCATCGATCTGCGGCGTGACGCCGTCCTCGGCGTAACGCGGGGCAATGCGCACCACGCGATTGCCGGCGGCCTTGAATTCGGGCGACGTCGCGCGCTCGACCGAACCCACCGCCGTCGCGAACGACACCAGCGTAGGCGGCACGTCCAGCGTTTCAAAGCTGCCGCTCATGGAGTCCTTGCCGCCGATCGAGCCCACGCCCAGATCGATCTGAGCCATCAGCGACCCCAGAACCGCCGCCGCGGGCTTGCCCCAGCGCTCGGGTTCGTCGCGCAGGCGCTCGAAGTACTCTTGGAACGTCAGGTACATGTCCTTGCGCAAAAAGCCCGCAGCCACCAGCTTCGCCACGCTCTCCACCACTGCCACGTACGAACCGGTGAACTGGTTCGCCTCGGTCAGGTACGGGTTGAATCCCCAGGACATGCCGCTGCACGTGGTGGTCTCGCCATCTACGGGCAGCTTGGCAACCATAGCCATGCTCGGCGTAAGCTGGTGCTTTCCGCCGAACGGCATGAGCACGGTAGCCGCGCCGATAGTGGAGTCGAAGCGCTCGGACAGGCCCTTGTTCGAGCAAACGTTGATGTCCGTAACCAGCGCCCGCATGCGCTCGGCCAGCGTGGAGCCCGGCCAAGAGCGCTCGTAGCAGCCGCCTTCGACCACGCGCACGTCCTGATGCTTCGGCGCGCCGTTGCTGGACAGGAAGTCGCGGCTCACGTCCACGATGGTCTTGTCGTTCCAGACCATGCGCACGCGCGCTTCTTCAGTGACCTCGGCGATAGGCGTAGCCTCGAGGTTCTCCTCGCGCGCAAGCGCCAGGAACGCATCGACGTCTTGGGGCGCCAGCGCCATGGCCATGCGCTCCTGGCTTTCCGAGATTGCCAGCTCGGTGCCATCCAGTCCGTCGTACTTCTTGGGAACCTTGTTCAAGTTGATGAACAGGCCATCGGCCAGCTCTCCCACCGCCACGGACACGCCGCCCGCGCCGAAGTCGTTGCAGCGCTTGATAAGCCGGCACGCGTCGCCGCGGCGGAACAGGCGCTGAATCTTGCGCTCGACAGGCGCGTTGCCCTTCTGGACCTCGGCGCCGCAGCTTTCAAGGGAATCAAGGTTGTGGGCCTTCGAGGAACCCGTGGCCCCGCCGATGCCGTCACGGCCCGTGCGCCCGCCCAGAAGCACGATCACATCGCCCGGCGCCGGCGTTTCGCGGCGCACGTGGTCAGCCGGCGTAGCGCCCACGACCGCGCCGATCTCCATGCGCTTTGCCGCGTACCCGGGATGGTAGAGTTCGTTCACCTGGCCGGTGGTCAAGCCAATCTGGTTGCCGTACGACGAATAGCCTGCGGCAGCCGTGGTCACCAGCTTGCGCTGCGGCAGCTTTCCCGGCAGCGTTTCGGACACGGGCACCAGCGGATCGGCCGCGCCCGTCACGCGCATGGCCTGATACACGTAGCTGCGGCCCGAAAGCGGGTCGCGAATGGCACCACCCACGCAGGTGGCCGCGCCGCCGAACGGCTCGATCTCCGTCGGATGGTTATGCGTCTCGTTCTTGAACAGGTAGAGCCAATCCTGCTCTTCGCCGTCCACGTCGACCTTGACCTTCACGGTGCAGGCGTTGATCTCTTCGGACTCGTCGAGGCCGGTCAGCACGCCCTTCGCCTTCAGGTACCGAGCGCCGATGGTGCCCATGTCCATAAGACACACCGGCTTATGATCGCGGCCCAGCTCATGACGCATGTCCAGGTACTTCTCAAACGCCGCGCGCACCGCCGCGTCGTTGATTTCGACGTTCGTGAGCTCGGTGCCGAACGTGGTATGACGGCAGTGGTCCGACCAGTACGTGTCGATCATCTTGATCTCGGTGATGGTGGGATTGCGGCCCTCTTCGGCGAAATACTGCTGGCAGAACACGATGTCGGCCAGGTCCATTGCCAACCCGCGGTCGGCTATGAACGCTGCCAGCCCTGCCTCGTCCAAATCAAGGAAGCCCTCGATCGTCTCCACCATGCCGGGAACCGGCTGCTCCATCTTGAGCGTGTCGCGCTCTTCGAGCGACGCCTCGCGCGCCTCGATGGGGTTGATCACGTACTGCTTGATAGCTTCGACATCCTCGTTCGAAAGGTCGCCGGACAGCACGTACACCTTCGCGCTGCGCACGTCGGGACGCTCGCCTTGGCTGATCAGCTGCATGCACTCGCTTGCCGAATCGGCGCGCTGATCGAACTGGCCCGGCAAGTACTCCACGGCGAACACGTGCGCGCCATCAGCCTGCGGAAGCTCGAACGTCGCGGTGTCGGACTGAGGCTCGCTGAACACGGTGGGAACGCACTGGGCGAATAGCTCGTCGCTTGCGCCTTCCACATCGTAGCGATTCACCAAACGCACGCTCTCAAGCCCCTCGACGCCCAAAATGCTGCGCAGCTCATGCGCAAGCTGCTGGGCTTCCACGTCAAAACCGGGCTTCTTTTCTACGTAGACACGAGAAACCATGGGGTCCCCTTACTTTTTGGAATCTTGCGCAGGCTTCGCATCCTGCTCGGTGGCCTTCGTCTCCTCGGCCTTCTTCAGCCTGAAGCCGCTGCCGAACAGCCCGCGCTTCTTCGGAGCCTCTTCGGCAACCTCCGGCGTTTCAGCCTCCTGCTGCTTCGCGGCGCGCTGAGCAGCCTTGGCCTTCTTTTCCTGCGCGCGCATCTCCTTGGACTTCTTGCTCATCATCTCTTCTTGATAGGCACGGCGAACCTTGCGGATCTTCGAGAAGTCCACGTACAGCGCGCCGATGATGCAGGCGTACGCCAAGCCCAACGAAATGTACGTCCCCACTTCCGGCAGGAAGGAACGGCCAACCCACGAAAGGGCCGTCAAGGCGATCGCGCCGATCAAAAGCCCCCACCAGATCTTGCGCAGCCTCTTGTACTGGGGCGTAGGCGGATTGTAGTACTGGCGATCGATCTGCGACTGCTTTGCGCGAGCGGCCTTTTGCTCGGCCTTCTTCTGCTGCTTGGTCTTCTGAGTGGGCTGCACGCGCACCGAAGCCGCGGCCTTGGACTTGGGCTTCGCGGACGCAGCGCTCTTGCGCGTTTGTCCCTGATGCTCGTCAGTCTGGTACCGGTCGTTCATGGGATTGCGTTGGGTCATGAGTTTGTTGCTCCTTGTTGGTTACTTGCGATTCGGCGAAGCGGGCGCGGCTAGTACGCGAACGCGCGGCCCGTGATCTTCTCGTAGGCTTGGATGTACTTTTGGCTGGTCTTCTCGATAACGTCCTGAGGAAGACGCGGCGGGTTGCCCGTCTTATCCCAGTTCGCGGTCAGCCAATCGCGCACGAACTGCTTGTCGAAGCTAGGCTGATCCTTGCCTTCGGCGTATTCGTCGCCCGGCCAGAAGCGGGACGAGTCGGGCGTCAGCACTTCGTCCGCCAAGATGATCCTGCCGTCCAGGCGGCCAAACTCGAACTTGGTGTCGGCAATCACGATGCCCTGCTTCTCGGCATGGTCGCGCGCCGTGGTGTACACCTTCAAAGACAGATCGCGCAGCTGCGTCGCGTCGTCTTCGCCAATGATCTCGACCAAGCGATCGAAGCTGATGTTCTCGTCATGGTCGCCGATCTCGGCCTTCGTGGACGGCGTGAAGATGGGCTGGGGAAGCTTCGACGAATTCACCAGGCCCTCGGGCAAGTCGATGCCGCACACGGTGCCCTGCTTCTGGTACTCTTTGAGGCCGCTGCCGGCCAGATAGCCGCGCACGATGCACTCGGAAGGGAACATCTCGGCCTTCTTGACCAGCATAAAGCGTCCGCGCAGGTAGTCGGCGTAGGGCTTGAACTGCTCGGGAAGATCCTCGACGTCGGCGGAAATCAGGTGGTTTTCCACCACGCCGTCCAAAAGCTCGAACCAAAAGCACGACAGCTGCGTGAGCACCGCGCCTTTGTGCGGAATTTCGTCTTCCAGGATGTAGTCGAACGCAGAAATACGATCCGTCGCCACCAGCAGCAGCTTGTCGCCCAGATCGTACAGATCGCGCACTTTACCCTGCGCATCGGGCTTGATGTCAATCCCCGTCATGCCGGTCCTTTCATTGCTCTCTCAACAACGCAGCGCGAGCCGGATAGCTCGCGCGCGATAGTTCCCTCAACCTACGTTATTATCGTCTATTTCAATGGCTATTTCTGGTCTTTACGGGACTTTCCACGTGATTTTTGCGCTTTTTGGCCCTTTTGCTGCCCCTCGTCCTTATACAGCGGAATATGAATGGTGAAGCACGCTCCCCTGCCCTTGGCGCCCTCCACCTGAACCCATCCGTGATGGCGATCCACGATCTCTTTCACCACGGACAGGCCAATGCCCAAACCGCCGCTTTCGCGCGTGCGCCCGGCGTCTGCTCGCCAGAACCGAGAGAACACCATTTTGGCCTCCTCGGGCGACAGGCCGATGCCCGTGTCCTCCACTTGAATAGCCGCCATGATCTCGCCGCGCCTCACGCGTACGGAGATATGACCGCCTTCGGGCGTATAGCGCACCGCGTTCGAAATGAGGTTGGCGGTTGCCTGGCGAATCATGTCGGCATCGCCGAGCACGCACACGTTGCGCTCCATTTCGTAGGACAGCGTAAGCCCCGAGTCGGACACGAACGCTTCGTGCGTGGACACGATGCCGTTGATCAACTCGCCCACGTCCACGATTTCTTTCTTCATGGGAGTGGAACGGCTCTCCAAGCGAGACAGGCGCAGAATGGCATCGACCAGGCGAGATAGGCGCTGAACCTCAGAGTTCACCGTTTCCAGGCGCTCCTCGTCGGCAGCGAACACGCCGTCCACCATAGCCTCGACCGTCGACTGGATGGCCATGAGCGGCGTGCGCAGCTCATGGGCAACATCGGTGGTCAGGCGGCGCTCCAATTCGCGGTCGCGCTCGATGGAATCGGCCATGGCGTCGAACGTCTCACCCAACCGCGCGATCTCGTCCTCGCCGTGCAAATCGGTTCGGGCGGACAGGTCGCCTTCCTTGATAGCTTTTGCCGTACTGGTCATGCGGTTGATAGGGCCAACCAGCGTGCGTGCGAACAAAAAACCGATGCACGAAGCCAGCACGATGGCCAGCACCGCGGCAAACACCATCGCCTGGTAGGAATTGTTGCGGAACTCCTCATCAGCCTGGGTTACCAAAGCCTCCGATCCGTACACCCATACGCGCACGGACCCGATGGCAACACCATCAACGACGATATTCGCGTGCTCCATGCCGTTGGAATTCATGCCCGGCGCAAGCGACGGCCCCCCATCAAGCGAAGGCCCGTCCTTCGGAGCGGGGGCACCAGAATCCCCCATCTTGATCCGGGCGGAGTTGTAGACTTCCGCTTGCCCGATGTTGTCAACCACCACAATGCCCACGCCGCTGCTCAAGCTTTGAGCGTATTCGGCAATAGCCTGCACATCCCGGCTGTAAAGCGTGCCGACCTCGCGGTACGATTCCTCGATTTTGTGAGCGGTGTTTTCGGCTAGAGACTTCATGTTGTCCTGGGAATACGTCTGGAAATGCTGCTCCCAAACAAAGGAAAGCACGCCAATGGCGACAAGCGCCGTCATTACGGCGATAAACGCAAAGGCGGCGGTGACGCGCGTCGTGTAGGTCAGGTTCTCCCACGAAAGGATCTTCTGCCCGCGCTTCCTGCCGGCCCCGGTATGGGGCACGACAACAGGTCCAGTTGTGCCGGAATCAGCTTCGACCGTCACACGCTCTGCCGATCTATCGGAAGAAACGGACGTTCCGGTCGAAGCTCGTTCGTTGATTGCGTCGCTCACGATGCGCTGCAGGCTACTGGGAGACCTTCGTGGGGTCTTCAAAGCGATAGCCCACGCCATGCACCGTGTGCAGCCACTTCGGGCTACGCGGGTTGTCGCCGATCTTCGCGCGAAGGTTCTTCACGTGCGAATCGATGGTGCGCTCGTAGCCCTCGAAGTCGTAACCGAGGACCTTCTCGACCAATTCCATGCGCGAATACACGCGACCCGGATAACGGGACAGCGTTGTGAGCAACTTGAACTCGCTCGCGGTCAGGTCGATTTCCTCATTGTTGACAAGCACTTTGTGGCCCGAAACGTCAATGGTAAGCTCGCCGAACTCCAAAACCTCGCGCTGAGGCTCCGAATCGGCATGCACGCGACGCAGAAGCGCGCGAGCGCGGGCAACCAGTTCGCGCGGGCTGAACGGCTTTACCAGATAGTCGTCAGCGCCCAGCTCCAGACCGATGATGCGGTCTTCAACTTCGCCCTTGGCCGTCAGCATGATAATGGGCACATCGGAATTGTCGCGGATGGCGCGGCAGACGCGCTCGCCCGGAACGCGAGGCAGCATCAGGTCAAGAATAACCAGATCGAAATGGTGCTTTGAAAATTCTTCGAGGGCTTCCTGGCCGTCGCCGACTGCCGTTACCCAGTAATTCTCGCGCTCGAGATACGCGGTCACCGCATCGCGGATGGCCTTTTCATCTTCAACCAGCAAGATGCGTCGTGTTTCGTTGCTCATGGATCACTCCTCAAGCTCGGTGGCTACCACCGCCGTGGCCCGCTTCCTCTAAAGCGACCAGGTGAAAACGCGGTGGTCGTGTTTGCGTTTATTGTAGCAATTACGCAAGAGGGCACTTGAACCTGTACAGGAAATGACACAATAAACACCATGGTAACCCGCAGATCAACACACGCTAATCACGCCAAACCCAGCACGGCTTCGAAACGACGCGCGAACAGGCGCGCCGCCTCGGAGAGCGCACCGCTTTACGCGGGCGGCAAGGCCAATGCGCGCGGCGGGCATGTAGGCAACGTCGCAGGATTCGGCACCGGAAGCGGAGGCAGCAGCCGCGGAGCAGCCCCGAGCGTCGGCAACGTTGCCGGGTACGGAACCGGCAGCACCAACGTCAGATCCGGCGGGGCTCATCGACGCACGACCTCTCCCGGCACAAGCCACGCAACTCCCCGCGCAACCACCGGCGGCAATACGAGCGGCCCGCGCATCCCCACGCCAAGCGGCGGAGAAATCCTGCTGACAAGACGGCACTTCCTGTTCGGCGCACTGGGAATCGGCGCGTTGGCCGCGGTCGGCGGCGGAGCTGCCGTGGTCGCGCAGCAGATGGAGAAAGACCCCGACGCCGACCTGACCGTGCTCAAAGTCCCCGCTAGCGCCGTCACCTCATCGGACTCGCTCGCGAACGTGGACGATTACCGCACGCGCATGAGCCTGACCGGCAGTTTCGAGCTGCCCTACGGAACGCTCGTGTGGGCGAACGACGAGCACGTAGCCGCTTGCCTGCTTCCCGCCGAAAGCGCCAAGCCGCTCACGCACGTTGCCCTGCTGGCCTTGGGATCAGGCGTCTCCACCACGGTTCTGGAGGGAGCCGTGGGCCTTGACGAGGGCTTCGAGATCTACGATGTACGCGCAACGTCTTCGGGACTGGTTTGGACCGAGGCGGACATCCTCGACGGCATCTGGCGCATTTACACAGCGCGCTCTGCCGGCACCAGCATAGGCGAGCCCGTGCTGGTTGAAGAAGGCAACGCCGACTACGAGACGCCGTCCATCGCCGCAGTTGGAAATCGTGCGTTCTGGCAAGTGCTTCCCAAGCCGAAAGGCGCAAAGAAGGCGGAAAGCTCCTTGCTCAAGCGTGCGACCATGGGAGCATCCGACACCGAGGTGGTATACACCTCGCGCGGACGCATGGCAACGCCACCCTATGCGTCGAACGACTCTGTGATAATCACGCCCCGCACCGACACCTCGTCCATTCACTATCAATTGACCTGCATCGATGCAAATTCCGGCAACGTGAAAGACTCGTTAGCCCTTCCCGTTTCGATGAAGCCGCTAGAGGCAGGGTACGGCAAAACCGGATTCACGTTCTCGTTCGATGCCGGGTACGACTACGGCGACGGCATCTCCAAAGTAGGAACGTACACCCCAACCGCCGCCGCAACGAACGCCGACTACAGCAACGCGCCGTGGTTCTGGTTCGGCCGCGCGCCGTCCGCCCCGCCAGCATGGTGCGGCAAGTACTTCATGGTGAAGTCCACGACCGCCGTATGCGGAGTTGATTTTGCGACCAACGAGTACTTCGCGTTCGACGTGGAGAGCGGAGCCGACGACTACGGCGAGTATCTTGCCTCCACCGGATCGCACGACACCGTAGTCACGTTCGCCAACATCGACCACGTTCCGCTTGGCGGCGAACCCGTGAAGTGCTGCCGCGTGCGCGTGTGGACGCCGACGGCGTAAGCCGGGAACAAGCTGCAAGCGATTCCCAGATCGGTTCCGAAGCCGAAGGTCGGCGCACCGTCGAATGCGATTCAGGGTTTGCCGCTTGCGGCGGGCGGCTTGCAGCTCGCAACTTGAGGCTCGCGGCCCGCATTTTGGCACGAATCGACGGGCTTGCGCTCCCCTCGGTGCGTCGCCTTCAGACGTCGGGAAAACGCCAGAGCTCTGACCTGCGCTGTTTGTTCATGCGCGCAAAAAGGGTCCGTTTTATACGCTAGCTCGAGAACGCAGACCGGGAATGCCGCGCCAGTTTCATCTGGATCCGACGCCAGAAACGCGCGGAAGCGATCGCGAAGGCTCCGCAACTTGCAGGCATTCAAACTCCGGCCGGCAGCCCATGAACCACGAAGGCCCTCCGTACGTGAAGGGCCTTCGTTACCATGCGATCTTGCGTCCCGGCGATCAGCTAGAACTCCAGCTCCTGAAGACGATCGAACACGATGTCTTTACGGGTAAGGAAGTCCCACGGATCGAAGATCTCGTCGAGCGTTTCCTTCGACAACTTGGCTTCGGGATCGGCCTCGAGGTTCTCGCGGTACGTGGGGCCGTCCACCGCATTCTGGATGTCTTCCCACACCTTCATGGCGTTGCGCTGCACGATCACGTACGCATCCTCGCGGCTGATCCCCGTGTCCACCAGCGCAAGCAGCACTTTCGAGCTGAAGATGAGACCCTTGGTGCGCCACAGGTTGTGCTCCATCTTGGCGGGGTAGGTCTGCAAGCCATCCAGCATCCACTGCATCTTGCCGAACATGTAGTCAAGCGCCGTGAAGCTGTCGGCCAGCACCACGCGCTCGGCACCGGAGTGGCTGATGTCGCGCTCATACCACAGGGCCACGTCGTCGAAAGCCACCTGCGCGTTGGACTTCACCACGCGCGCCAGGCCGCAGACGCGTTCGGCCGTGATGGGATTGCGCTTGTGAGGCATGGCGGAAGAGCCCTTCTGGCCCTTCGTGAACGGCTCTTCGGCCTCGATCACGTCGGACTGCTGCAGCAAGCGCACCTGCATGGCAATGCTTTCGAGCGTAGACGCCGTCACGGCAAGGCCAGCCATGACCTGCGCATGACGATCGCGTGCGAGCACCTGCGTGGACAGCGGATCGGGCGTGAGGCCCAGCTTTTCGCACACGTACTGCTCCACGTACGGATCGATGCTGGAATACGTTCCTACCGCACCGCTGATCGCGCCCGTTGCCGCCACGTTGCGCGCCTCTTCCATGCGCGTTTGCGCGCGCTTGAGCGCCCAAGCCCAGCTACCGAACTTCATGCCAAACGTCATAGGCTCGGCGTGAATGCCGTGCGTGCGACCGACACACAGCGTGTTCTGGAACTCGAACGCACGACGCTTGCACGTTTCTCCCAGTTGCTTGATGTCCTCAAGAATGATGTCGATAGCCTGCGTGACCTGGTACGATAAAGCGGTATCTCCCAAGTCGGACGAAGTCATGCCGTAGTGCACCCAACGGCTGGGAGGTTCCTGGCCCTCCGGCACGTCAGCGTCAATGTACTCGGCCATGTTCGTGGTGAAGGCGATAACGTCGTGGTTCGTCACTTTCTCGATCTCGTCGATGCGCTCCACGGTGAAATCGGCATGCGCGCGAATCCACGCAGCCTCCTCCTTCGTGATGCCCGCTTGGCCCAGCTCTGCTTGGGCTTCGCACGCCAGCACCTCGATCTCCTTCCAGATTTCGAACTTGTTCTGCAACTCCCAGATGGCCCCCATTGCGGGGCGCGTGTAGCGGTTGATCACGCCGGTCCCTTTCACCCAATCGTACCTGATGGCAATAGGATACCGCAAACATGCGGCCAAGCGACGGTTTCCACGGAAAGCGCCGAGGCCGCAGACGAACGCGGCGGCGCGGTGGGCCGGACGGAAGAAGCATCCTTGACTTCTTCCGTCAAATCAGTACTCTATTTCCTAGTAAGTTTCTAGTTTTTAGGGGGACGTCATGGAGCAAGCAGAACGAAATCGAAACATGCGAGGCCGCGTACGCTCGGTCAACGTCTCCAAACGAAAAGGCACGCGCAAAACGCCTTGCACCTCCCCTATTGCCGTCATCGAGCATCAGGGCGTGGCGGGCGACGCGCACGCCGGCGATTGGCACCGACAGGTTTCGCTTCTAGCCTGGGAGTCCATCGAGAAGGCTCGTGCCATGGACCTTGACGTGGCAGAAGGCGATTTCGCCGAAAACGTTACCACCGAAGGTATCGATCTGCTTTCTTTGCCCTTGGGCACACATGTGCGCATCGGCGATGACGTGCTTCTGGAGCTTTCCCAAATCGGGAAAGTCTGTCACACGAAATGCGCCATCTATCACCTAGCCGGCGACTGCATTTTCCCGCGCGAAGGAATTTTCTTCGTTGCGCTTTCCGACGGCCAAATCAAGGAAGGCGACGCCGTTGAAGTGGTTTCTCTAGGCGACGGAACGTGCGGCTACACGCCGCCCGAAGCCCTTGAAGAGCTGCGTGCGGCACAAGGATAGTCGACCGGGGATCAATCCATCAGCAACGCATCGTAGAGCATTCTTGGAGCCGCAAGGGCCAACTTTTCAGCAGCCTCCTGAGGTGAGGGCATGGTTCCCATGCGGTACCATTCAGTGAGTATCTCTGTTTCAGTTTTCACCCATCTATCGAGGCAAAACATAAGTTCATCGCTAATCTCCATATGACGGTAATCTTGCAGGGTTTCGAGCAACGCGCACTTTCTGTAATGAGGCATGATGCTGCGCTCGCTCGGGCAGTTAAGCGTGTATTGCGTCGCTACTTTAAAAAAATCGCTTTCAAGCGACAGCAGGGTCAAGTGATGGAAATACCCCGTTTCCCAGTCTATCGTACGACCGACCTCTATAAGATAGAACTTGTGAACATGCGTCGGCCACCACCAATGCAAGCTGTACTTACTGTCGAAATGCCGATAGAACATCTGTCGGGATATACCTGCGCGTTCGCAAAGATCCGTCACTTTAACCTGATCGAGAGATCTATCGACTGCGTGCATGATGCGCAATTTCATCTGCACATCCTCGTCATCAAAAAGCCCTTTCGGCTCCCAAGAATCCGCCTTCATAGCCCCCTCCGTCCGCATCCCCATACGGCCCCTCCAGTATACACTCACGATGAGCGCCAGCATACAACCCAGCTCCGTCGCGAAACGGAGCTGGGAAATCAACAGGCTATTTCAAACCTACATCGAAGCTCGTTAAGAGCGAGGCGGATTCAACCCGGCTGATTCGGCGGCTTCGCGAAGATCCTTCCAAACCGACAGGTGATCGATCTCAAGCGCCTTGCACACGGTATCGCACATGCCGCATTCTATACATTCCCACAAGCCGTTTTGCACAGCCTCCACCACACGGTCCCCTTGATCGTACGGATCGTAAAATCGATTTGCGATAGCAATCATGCCCGTCGGTCCAATATAGGATTTAAGTCCTTTCTGTTCCACAACAGGGCAAGCTGCCGTGCACACGCCGCAACGAGCGCAATACTCAAGCGGTTCGAGCTTCTTGGGCAAAGATGCGTCGACCGGAGCCTTCACCTCTTCGACCGTAAGATCGAAAGCACGCTGGCGCGCAAGAATTCGACTCACCCTGTCGGTAATCTTCGTCTTGTCCACGATCAAATCGCGCACTACCGGGAAATGCTTAAGAGGGGTAACCTCGTTTTTATCTGAATCTTCCACCAGCGTCACGCAAGCGAGGCAAGGAACCCCGTTGAGCGTCATAGCACACCGCCCGCACACGCGTCCACGACAGCTGTAGTCGAAAGCAATGGGCTCTATCGTATCGTTAACTTGAACCAACGCCTCGAGCAAAGTCATATGCTCGGTATGCGTGATTTCGTATTCCTCAAAATGAGGAGCGGGATCCACCGAAGGATTGTACTTTTGAATCTTGATTTTCATAACTTACCTCCTCGTAAGCGCGCAAACAGCAGCAGCTAGTCCAATTCGACAACGGGAACGGTTTCGAGCTGCATTTTGCCGTCCACGTTTTTAGCGACGATGTTGCACGTCCACTTTGCCGGGTCTTCTTGCGGGAATTCAGGTCGATAGCTATGTCCACGGCTTTCTTCGCGCATAAGAGCTGCTTTCGAACTAGCTTCGGCAATGTCGAGCAGGTTGTAAGCTTCGATAGCGGCCTTCCAGTCGGTGTTGTAGTTCAGAGAGGCGTCTCCGAGCTGCATTTTGGGCAGTTCTTCCGCACGGATGCGCTCGAGCTCCGCCACGGCCTCTTTCATTGCCGCGGTTTCCCGCGTAGGCTGACATGCTTGATAGCAGGCGCGTTGAATCATGCGCGTAATTTCCTGGGGGCGCTTGCCACCGGATCGGCGCGTACGCATTTCGTGCAACCGCCCGACTTCCTTTTCAACCGAAGCGAAGGTAAACGACTGCGGCTTGTTCTTGCCCGGTCCTTCGGCGTATTCAATCGCCTTCATCATCGCATAGGATCCGTCTCGGTATGCGACATTGACCGAAGTGCCCCCTTGAGCACCCGAGACGCCGCCGCCGCGGGCGCAGAACAACCCCGGCATGCCCTCGACCATCAGGCTCTCGTCCACACGCGGATTTCCACCGTGCTCGTACGTTTCAAGCGCGCATTCGAGCTTGGAAGAGGATACGTCTATGCCGAACACCTCTTTCCACAAGGTAACGTTGCGACGGTAGACTTCCCCCATAGCCGCGAAAGCCTCAGGGCTCGAGAAATCCACGTACACGCCGCCGTTGGGCGACCCTCCGCCATCGTGGATAGCCTTGGCAATCGTTCGCGTGAACGTGATGCGGTCGAGCGTCGAGTAGTCCATCCCTCTGAAGAAGTAGTTGTCGTTCGCATCGCAAATGTACTCGCAGCATAGGTTGTCGGCGCCGATACCGCCTACGAACGTAGCTGCAAGACCGGTCGGATACATGCTGATGAGATCGAACTGGAAGAACTCCGAATCCTGCAAGGCCGCGCCTCGTCGATAAGCTGCGGCATCGACATCGCCCGTATTGTCCGGTGAGTTGATGGAAGTGGCCGCTACTGTATTCCACCCATACACCCACGAGCTTGCGCCTGTGCAGGAAATCGTCGACTTGGCTCGAAACGCGCGCACCGTCCCGGTAGGAATATGCAATCCGATAGCGCCTATGCACGCGCCGTCTTCAATAATGACATCAGTAATCATAGTTTGATCGAAGATACGAGCACCTGATCGCTCTACCGAGTCGGTAAAGTAACGAGGAAAGCCATTGAAGGTTCCGAAAAGCGGGTACCCGGGCATGTCGAGGCCGGGGACGAACGCGCCCGTCTCGTCTCGCATAAACAGATTGTTCCCTTCCTGCGCATAACGCAAGAGAAGATTGCGATCCTCGACGGAAAATGCCTCGTGAGTCGCCTTGGCGATCTTCTTGTTCGTAAGCTCGTTCAGGACGAAGTCTTCGGACTTGTCCCATGGCGTATCGGTCTGGATGAAGTTCACCCAATTGCACCAATTGTATCCGCATGCTCCCCCGAAATGGAAAGGTGCTTTCTCCACCACCACGACGTCTTGTCCCTGCTTGTAAGCCTGAAGCGCCGCATGAGAGCCGGCAAGGCCGCCGCCGATGATAAGGATGTCCGTATCATAGAGCTCATACAGCACTTGCTCGCCGTCGACGGGTCCTTGCGCGCCCTGCTTGCCACCTTCCCCCGAAGAAGAGCACCCGCTCATAACCCCTGAAAGCACCATCGTGCCAAAGGCTACAGCACTGCCTCCGAGAAACGTGCGCCTCGATATACCCGCTTCGCCAAACGACCCGTTACCGCAACCGTCTTTCATACGATCCCCTCCTTGTTGCGTCCCATTCTCAGCGGAGCAGCGTCCGCTCGATGCACCCATTGTCACAGGTGCTCTGGGAAACTTTCAAAGAACGGAACTGGATAACCGTATGAGAAACGCAACAAAAAGCGAAGTTGTCCGCGCAAGGACAACAACTTCGTTTTCTGCTCGGCCTTTCCGACGCATAACGAAGGAGCTTTTTCAAAAAGCTACAACGCTTTGAACAAAGCTCGCACTTCGTCGAGAACCTCGTTGTCAACCACGACGATGGCCTTGTCGCCCGGATAGAGCACGGTTTCCTCGTTGACCACTTCCACGTTGTCGTCGTCTTGAGGAGAGACGGCGGCAACCAGGCTGTTTTCGGGCATGGGCAGCGACGACACCAGAATACCCGCCTCGTTGGAGTGATGGCGCATGCGCGGCACCACGATCTCGGTCAGCATGACGTTGCCGTGCGTAAGCGACGACGCAACGCTCACGCTGCCAAGCAGCGTCTCCTCTTCGATGAGGTTCGCAATGAGCGTGGTGGACGACACGCATTCGATGCCCACCTCTTTGAAAATGCGAAGGTTCTTCGGGCTGTTCACGCGGGCAATGCAGCGCGGCACGTTGAACACGCGCTGCGCGATCTCGCACGACACCAGATTGTCGTCGTCTTGGCCTGTAGTGGCCACGAACACGTCAGCGCGGCGAATGCCCGCATCTTCCTGATACTTCGAATCGCAGCCGTCGCCGTGGATGACCAGGTACCGGCCCTGCAGCGCCACCGACAACCTGTCGGCCGTCGAAAGCGTCTCCTCTATAATGGCCACGTCGTTGCCGCTTTGCAGCAGCACGGTGGCCAGGTACTCGCCAATTTTGCCACCTCCCGCGATCACGATGTACATGAAGCTTCCTTTCCCGACAGCCCTGCAAGCCGCCCGCATTCATTGCAGGCCAACGCTGCACCTTAATCTTGAATATACTTCGAAAACGACTCGATTAGCTCATGGCGCACGCACGCCAGCACCGAATCTCCGTTATACAGAATGGAATCGCGCGTGGGAATGGAACTGGCCGATCCGTCTCCGCGCTCGAACGCCACAATGCGGATGTCGTGATCGCGCTCCAGCTCGGACACGCGAATGGTGCGTTTATCCGACCAACTCAGGTCAAGCGAAAAGCGCAGCACTTCGAATTCCCCGAACGTGTCCAGGTGCGCGCCGTGCCCCGACACCACCTTGCTGAACACGTCCTCGGCCACAAGCGACGTGCCGCACACGTAGTCGATGCCCAACTGCATGTACGCGCGTTCGTGGTCGGGATTGTACAGACGCGCGATAACGTGAGGCACGCCGAACAAACGGCTGCCCACCTCGGCGCACATAAGATTCGTGTTGTCGAACTGAGTAACCGCCGCCACAACGTCGCAGTCCTCCACGCCAGCCTTTATCAGCGTCTCTTCGTCGAAGCCAACCCCTTGCACGGTGGAACCGTTGAAGTTGCGGCCCAGGTTCGCAAATGCATCGGCATTGCGATCGATCACGCACACGTTGCTGCCGTTGTCCGACAGCATGTTTGCCAGCTGAGAACCGACGCGGCCACAGCCTACGACGATCACGTTGCTCATACCAGTCCTTTCGTCTGCGCCCAAGGCGCACTTTCCTGCAAGCACCCAGCATACTGCAATAACAAGATAACGGAACGAAACGGTAGCGAAGAGGTGAAGCGGCAAGCGAAACGGAAGGGCGAGCACAGTGCCTCGATCGTTGCCTCGCTTCGCGCACGGGGCGGGCTCGCGAGCCCGCAACAAGCGAAACGCCGCCTTTCCGGCGGCGCTTCGATTAGATCATCTTCATTTGCGTAAGCGTTTTATTGAACCAGTCCATATAAGTAGGAGGACAATACTTCTGCGCGTTCGCTACGGTGATGGAATACCCGTAGTTGCTAGCCAAACCCGCAACGTGCGCGTTGATGGACTCTTCCCAACTGCTCCACGCAACCGAGGACATCCACCCCCAAGCGTTGTAGGGCTTGAAGCACGCAGAGCCCTTCGAGCTTTCGGTATTGGAGATAGCGGGTGACCAGCGAGGATCAACGCCATGGACCCAAGCAGCTTCCGCGAACGTGGCACCGTGCCCAAACAAGGGAGAACCGGCCAGATACGCGTCGATGCGGCCGCTCCATTCGGCCACGAACGCCTCGTGGCCCACCGACCAGTCAACGTCGGAAAGGGAAGCCAGCGCATCTGCGGCACCCTCGCGAGCGGCGCGAGCCTGCTGCTCGGCCTTCGCAGCCTCTGCGGCGGCAATGCGAGCCGCCTCTTCCTTCCGAGCGGCCTCTTCGGCGGCAAGGCGAGCAGCCTCCTCTTCCGCCTCTATGGCGGCGATGCCCTGGGATATATCGCGCGAAGCCGTGCTGGTAAGCACCGTGGACTCGCGAGCGTCAGAATCGGCGGCCTCCGACGAAAAGCCATAGTCCGTCGTAGACGCAGCCGTGCTTACCGAATCAATCCCGAACGAATCTATATCATGAGAAGCGCCGCTACCCGCGGAGGCGAAGCCGAAGCCAATGCACCCAGCCAGCACGCACGATGCGCAGCCAACCGCAGCGATTTTGGCAGCTATGTTCGACTTCCGTTGTTTAGTGCGTTTCACCGTCAAAACTTCAATAACCTTTCGTTACACAGCGCACGACCCCTTACCGCTTAGGCGGTTGACAGCGTAGTAGATTGTAAGAGGGATTGCTGCCTGGAGGGCGATATGCTGTTGTGGTACAAGACATTTTAGCGGACAAGGGGGCTATAGGGCAAAAAAGTGTGGAGACACCCTACATCATTTGTTCGCTTGACAAAAATTCGCTTTACAAAACCGCAGGTCGCAATGCGTTCGATTGAAAAATCGAACAAGCGAACGAAATGTGCAGATGCGGGCGAACGGTAAGTGCTCTGCTAGCTAAAGCCGAATAGACCACTCTAGAACGTCTCCGTTGAGCAAATCGAATTCGCGCTCCTTCAACAGCATCTGAATATGGTATTCGCGCCCGTACGGAGCCATGAACACGATCTCGGTCGTAGGGCCGGGGATGGAATACCACAGCACCCCCACCGTGCAGAACACCGCGAAGCAAGCGCCCGCAAGCAAATTCATCATGGAAGATTTAAGCGTTGCCGAAAACACCGCGAACGCAAGCGTCATGAGCAGCAGGGGCCACAGGTAAACCAGCATGGGAACAATGGATTCCCAAGCAACGATGCCCAAACTCATGGTCAACGCCATCGAGCCTATGCAAAAGCACGCAAGCCCCTCCACGAACTTGCGCATGCGGCGCCCGGGGGTTCCCGGAACAACCATGCCCACAATTCCCAAGATGACAAAGAAGAGCGGTGCGTATTGCCACCACGCGATATCGCGAACGAACGTCACCGCCATCGCGACGATGCCGGTAAACAGCAAAAACGAGCCCAGCCACAAAGCGGCTCGAACGCCCGCTTCAGACGCCTCCTTCGGAGGATCGACGGGATGGTGGACCACCGGTTGCGGGACCCGCTTCAACGGCGCGGCCGCAGGAGGCTCGGGCGGCACGTGCGCGGCGCCCGTATACGATGGCACCGAATAGCGCCAACCCGCTGCCTGGGCCGGCGTGTTCGACCGCGACGGACCCTGCCCGGTCGAACCGTATCGACTGCCGAAGTCCACCGTTCCGTACGTGTCGGAATGAACCGATTGGGGTTTTACTTCAAGCGGTTTCACTATTTTAGGAGCCTTGGGAACCACGATCCACATCGCAAGATACGCCAAGCCAAGCAAGCCCCCGGAAGCGAGCGTAAACGCAGCTGCCAAGATGCGAACAACAAGCGGGTCCACGGAAAAATAGTCGGCTACGCCGGCGCAAACACCCGCTATAAGCGCATCGCGCGAACGATACAGCTGCCTTCCTTGCGTCACGCTTCCTCCCGGCCTAGTTCCTCACATGAGCATTCAGAGGAATCGGGCTGGGCTTTCAGGCGTTCAGCGCGCACCGACAAGATGCGGCGACGGCGCATGGACAAGATCTTGAATCGGTAGCCGTCGTGGTCGAACTCATCGCCGGTTTGAGGAACGGAGTCGAGCATGTTCATCAACCAACCGGCAATGGTCTCGTAGTCTGCGGACTCCTCGACCGGCCACCCCAACTCTTCGGCATCTTCTACCGGGAAACGCCCGTCGACCACCCAGGTGTCGCCACTCGCTTGCTCCACGAACGGATTCTCTCGGTCCGACTCGTCAATGATCTCGCCGACGATCTCCTCCACGATGTCCTCTACGGTAATTAAACCATCCGTTCCACCGTACTCGTCCACGACAATGGCCATCTGTTGCCTGTTCGTTTGCATTTCCGCAAGCAGCGGGTAGATGTCTTTCGTCTCTGGAACGAACAGCGCTTCATACGCACAAGAAGAGGCCGGATCAGCGCCCTTGGAATCCATGAACGGACCCATGAGATCCTTGTAATGAACGATGCCCACGATGTGATCGATGTCCTCGTGATACACGGGAAGGCGCGAGTACCCCGTGCCGTGCATGCGTTCGAGAGCCTGCTGCACCGTTTCCGTATCCTCGACCAGAATCATGTCCACGCGCGGCTGCATGATCTCATGCACGCTCATGTCCCCCAGATTCAGAATGTCGTGGATCATGCGCTTCTCGTCTTCAAGCAGCTCGTCGTTGTCCGTGACCATGTACTTGATCTCTTCTTCGGACACGGTTTGACGCTCGTCGGCGTTCTTGACGCGCAGCAGCTTGGACAATCCGTTAGCAGAAGCCGACGTGAGCGTGACCAGCGGCGAAGCAATCTTGGCGAACACCATAAGCGGGCCCGCCACCGCTTTGCTCATGCCCTCCGCATCGGCAAGGGCAATGCGCTTCGGGACAAGTTCGCCCACCACGATGCTGAGGTACGACACCACCAGCGTGATGACCACGGGAGCCAAGCCGGGCGCAATAGCCGTAAGCCACGCCACGTTGAAGCTGGCAAACCACGAAGCCAAAGGCTCGGACAGGTTCGTGGCAGCGGCGGCCGAGGCGAAAAAGCCGACCAGCGTGATGGCCACTTGGATGGTTGCCAAAAACTGGCTGGAATCGCTCGCCAAGCTGTACGCGCGTTCCGCTCGTTTGTCGCCTGCTTCCGCTTCATGCTGCAGCAGCACCAACTTGGCGTTCACCAACGCCATTTCGGACATAGAAAAGTATCCGTTGACCAGCACGAGCAAGAATGTGACGATAATGCTTATCCAGATATCCATGCTGCTTCCTGTTTACATGACGTACAGCGCAATAGCCAAAAACTGCAAAACGCTGCCGGCAAGAACCCATAGATGAAAAATCGAATGCATGTAGGGAATCTTCTTCAGGACGTAGAAGATGCACCCGATGGAATAGCACACGCCGCCGCCCACGAGCAGCCACAGGCCTTGCGCGGGGATAGCCGAAACCAGCACCGGCAAAAACCACACGACGCACCAGCCCATGAGCAAATACAGCAGCGCCGAAATCCAACGGGGACGAAACACCCAGAACGCTTCGCACGCCACGCCGGCCAACCCGACCGCCCACACGAACAAGCACAGCCACATGCCACCGTGATCTGCAAGAGAGATCAGGCAAAACGGCGTGTAAGAACCCGCAATAAACAGGTAGATGCAACTGTGGTCGAGAATCTTGAACACTTTCTTCGCACGATCGACCGCAATGGCGTGGTAGAGCGTGGACATGGTGTATTCAAGCAGCATGGTCAGGGTGTACACAAGGGCGGCGAACAGATACACGCCGCCGCCGTCATCGAGCGCGCGCACCACCAAGATGGGGATTGCGGCGATGGCCAGCAAAGCGCCGATGCCATGCGTGATGGAGTTGGCGATTTCCTCGCCAAGCGTGTACTCCCGCACGTTGCGAGCCTTGTTCACCGCGCTAGCCGACGTGTTCGAAACCTTGTGGCGGTCGCGGCGCATGCTGGCGAAATTATCGGGCTTGAACTGCGAAGGCGTCCAACCGGGAGCCGGAGGCTTCGCGGAAGAGTCCCCCGGGGCATCGGGCCGCGCGTCGGCAGTGCCGGACTCCGTGCTTCGGGGGCTTTGTTTGTCAGATGTCGCTTGGGTATCCATAGCTCTACTGTATCACATTTCCATGGGGCTTGATCCATTCGAGCCAATCTTGCGCATCCTCGACGCGCGCATCGATCAAGCGAATGGTAGTCCCTCCGACGCCCGCCGCCGTGCGGGCGTTAACCGTAGCGGTGCCGGCTCGACGCTGGAAGGGGTTCGTCTTCGTATAGCCGAACTGGATCTTCTTGCGAGGGAAGCTGATGGTCTCGCGCGCCAAACCGCCGTTGCTCACCTGCATGAACCGATCGTTGTACGCGAATCCCGAGCCGCGGAACCACAAGATAGAACCCGCAACGTCGAACGCGAACAGCGCCACGCACAGCGCATAGCCCGCCCACGCGCCCGCGTTGACGAATCCGAGGGACGCAGCCTGCGCCGGATCCGCCGGGTTCGCGGCGATGTTGACGGCGATATGTCCGGCGGCAATAACAACAGCCAGCCAGAAGCCCGTGCCCTGCAACAGACAGCGTCGGATGAGCGCGCGCCTGAGCGCAACGGGAGCAACGGGCGTGGTCTCAGCCGGCACGTCGGCAAACTCGGGGGCGATGCCGGCCAAGATCTCCGGCACGCGGTTGAGCTTCACGAACGGGTGGATGACGACGCCCTGCGGGGCAAGCCCCTGCTGCTGCTCGTCCGAGCCTTCCGCAGCCGCGTCGATCTTGCCCAACGATATCTCGCAATAGCCGATAAGCCGACGAATGAAGCTCTGCTTCACCATGATCGACTGCACGCGGTCGACGTCAACGCCCTGGAACTGATGCTGCAGCAGACCGCGCTCAACCTCGATGCGGCTACCGCGACGGCACGCACGGAACCCGCCATACGAAAGGCAAGCGCCAACCGCCGATATGGCCCAGATCACAACGGACCCTACGAAGAACGCAGCAACGCCCAGTGCGATCAAGTTGCCCCCGAACAAATGCGTGCCCAGCGTGACCGCTTGATCGACCATCGGCTCCGCCGCACCGGAAAACAAGGAAGCAAGCTGGCTGACAGCGCCGAAGGCGCCCAGAACAACCACCCAAAACGCCGTGTGGTTCGACAGGCCCGTGAAAACAAGCTCTTTGTTGGACAGGCCGTATTCGTAGCTGACAGCGCCGGTATCGACGTGCTGCCCACCGAACACGCCGCGCACGTCCTGCCAGATCTCGGCAGGAGCATCCAGCACGTTGGACGCAGGCCGATCCGCAGCAACTCCCGTCGCACCGGGAACAAGCACGCCGGTTGCCGCCGCAACGGCTTGGGCGGCAGCCTCGGGAGCCGCCCCGTTCTGCACGGCAACCGCGAGCTGCTTGCGCGCAAACAGCTCTCTGCGCAATTCCTCGGCGCGCGTTTTCTGCACATAGGGAACCTGAACCGCCTTGTTAGCCGCGCCGCCGGCCGTATCGATGCTCACCGTGCACACGCCGAAAACGCGCTGCATAAGGGTGGCTCGCTGATCGACGGACTGTATGCGCTGGTAAGGAACGTGTACGCGCTTCTTGTTGAAGATGCCCGAATACAGGTTGAACTCCTCGGCCCCCAGTTCGTAATACAGATGCTTGTACGACCACCACTGGATAAGCCCTATCAAACCCACCAGAAGAACGAAGCCGACAACGCTCGCGCCCAGGGCGAACAGCACCAAGGGAACGCTGCCCGGACCAAACGCCTGCCCGTCGGCGAGCACTCCGATAATGGACGAGAACGAAGTGAACGCCATGACTACGAGCAACGTGACGGCCACCTGGATGCTGTTCAACCAGATATAGCTATGGTGCACATGATGGCGTTGAGGTTCGTCGGCCTGGGGCTGGGGTTGCGTCGGTTCGGACGGAATCGTTTGCTGCTGGAAGTCGGACATCACACGTCCTCCTGCGCCAAGCGAGCCAACTCGGCGGCTTTGTCGCGCAGCTGCTCGGCCGTATCGGCGTCAAGGCCGGGAATCTCGTGCTCCCCCGCAGCCGTAGCAACGGTGACGCTCGCCAAGCCAAACGCGCGCAGGATGGGGCCCTGACGCGTATCGGTGTTCTGCACGCGAATGAACGGGATAATGTAGCGCTTGCGCCAGACGATGCCCTTCGCAATGTCCAGATAGTCATCCGACAGCTCGTAGCGCCAGCGCATGAAGCGAATGGGCGGCAAGACGATCAGGCACAGGATAAGCGACGCCGCGTACACGGCGGCGATAGCCGCCAAAACGACGAAGATCCAAGGAGACGCATCCGTCACCGCCGCTATCGCAAACGGCACGAAGCAGCACAGGAACACGACGGTAAGCCACACTGCGTCGTTTATCCGCCACACCGACTTGATTTTCGGATTGAGTTGATTGACCGGCAATTCTTTCATGGAGGTCCTTTTGCTCGTTATAGCTCTAACACTGGAATCCATCATACCAGAGCGGTCAAAAGGCTCCGACGCTATATCCCACCCTGTAACGAGGTTTTTGCACAAGGCACCAAGGTGCGTCCATGAAATGCAGTGCCGACAGGACCGGCAGCGCTGCCGGCGCCGCCAATGCTGCGTCTTATTGTAAACTTTACCTCGACCAGCTATGATGCGCCTGGGGAATTTCTCTACGCGATCTTCGTTCGGAACGCTGCATCGCGCTGCTCCCTCCGCGTTCCTCGCCGAACGCGGGCGCATCGGGAAAGGAACTTCATGGAGAATCACGCCGTCGCACGTCGCTTCGCCTCTCGGCAAGCCGGAACCGCAGGCTTCACGCTGGCGGAATTGCTGGTAGTCGTAGCCATCGTGCTCGTGCTGGTGGCCATCGCCGTGCCCGTGTTCACCGGCGCGACCCAAAGCGCCGAGGAAGCCGCTTACGCCGCCAACCGACGATCGCTGAAAGTCATGGTGGCCGACAACTACCTGCTGACGGACGAAACGCCCACTCAAAGCATGCTGGACGGATACGTCGCCCAGCTCAAGGAGGGCAACGGCAACCACGATCTGTGCCCCGCGGGAGGATCTTACAGCCTGGCGCTGGGGAAGGAACCCGGAAACATGGTGGTCAAATGCTCCAAGCATGGGCTGAGCTCCGAAGACGCCATGGTCAATTGGCTGGGCGGTCAAACATGGACCGGAAAGACGGATGATGAGTATCGACAAAACTACGCAAAAGCAGCCGGCATAACGGAATGGCCTTCGGTGCAAGCGACGGACGGCAAAAAGACGTACTACCTGCAGTTCAAAAGCTACGACAATTCCTCCGCCCACGTGTTCCTGTACGCGGGCCCCGAAAAGCGCATAAGCGAAGGGGATCGATGGAAAGCCAAGTACATCTGCGACAACAACGGGCTGGTGGGCGAAAAGGGCCAATGGCACGAGCTGCCCGCAGAAGAGAGCATCGCAATGTCTGGAAACGGAGCCGAGAATGCGCTGAGGAATCTTCTGCAAAAAGAGGGCGTCAAGAAAGTCAATCTGGAAAACGAAAAGTTCGTAGCGGTTTCGCAGTAAGGTATACTCGGACACGAACGACGGCCGCAAGCGAAAGAGGAAGCGCATGAACTACGAGGAACTGCAAAACGAGATCAAAGCAGCCATGAAAGCAAAGGACAAGCCCCGCCTGTCGATCCTGCGCCAAGTGCACGGCGAGATCAAGAACATCGAAGTGAACGAGCGCCGCGAGATCACGGACGCCGATGTGGACGCCATGCTCAAGCGCCTGATCAAGCAGACGAAGGAAACGCTCGACGGGTCCATCAAGGCAGGAAACGACCAAGAGCGCACCGACACGCTGACCGCTCAGGTCGCCGTGCTGGAGAGCTATCTGCCCAAGCAGGTGGCAGGCGACGAGCTGGCCTCTTTGATCGACGAGGTGCTTGCAGAAACGGGCGCATCGTCGAAAAAGGATATGGGACGCATCATGGGCGCCCTCACGGGGAAGACCGGCGGCAACTTCGACAAAGCAGCAGCCGCCCAAATGCTGGGCCAGAAGCTGTCCTAGCGCGCAACCATCGAGCGCCGCGGTTCGTGCTGAAACGAACCGCGGCGCTTCTCATGTTCTAGTAGTACAGTCCCAGCAAACGCTTGAGCTCGATGCTCCAGGCATCCTGGTCGACCTTCCACACATCGCCCTGTTGAACAAGCGATATCCCGGAGTAACTGGTCGTAGTGCCCGTTGACTTCGCCATGGAGGAAGCGTAGATCTCGCCAAGCTTGGCCTTCATGGCAGCCTCGTCCAAGCCATCCAGCTGGCCTGAATCGAGCGCCGCCTGGGCGTCAGCCACAAACGCGTTAGCGAAAGCGGTCGCATCGCGCACGGTCACGTTCGCGTAAACGGTTCCGGTTCCGTCACCGTTGTCGTACGCGCCGTCAAGGCTGTAATCGAAATCGGTCAGCATCCATTCAGCAAACGTTTGAGGATCAAGCCCCAGGTCAGCCAGCCCGTAATGAGCCGCAGACGCAAAGCTTTTGTCCACGCTGGCCGCAATCTGCTGAATCAACGCAGCATCCTTGTTCTTGAGCCTATCGTATTCAGCCGCGGCAACGGCCTCCATATCGGCCTCGTTCGCGCGGGCGTCCCCCGTCGACAGCGAGGAAAGGTACTCGGTGCTGGTCGATCCCGCCATCAGGTAAGCCATGGTGCCGAAGCTGAACAGGACCAGATAGAGAACAAGCGAAAGCACCGCCAGCACGATTCCGATGATGCCGCAGGCCTTTCCTCCCGTAGCCTTGCCGTCTTTCCCGGACTCCCTGACCGCCTTGCCAGCCAAAACAATGGCCGCCACGCCAAGCGCCACGCCAAGCAAGGGCATCCAAGCGAACAGGATAGCAAGAATGCCGCATGCAAGCGCACCTACCGCTTTGCCGTTCGAGGGCGCATGAACAGGCTGCTGATCAGGAGCCGGCGGCGCAACAGGTTGATTGTCTTCGGGGTTTGGCGGCATGACGGGCTGCTGGGGCTGGTTGGGATTGTTCTCGGTACTCATACTAGTCCTCACGTATTCGGTGTCGTTAAACCCAAGGGGCTGGTTAGGCATTATACCGACGGCACCGCCGATGCAATAGATTCAGGCCGAAGGTTCGCGCCATGCTTTACCGATCGATTCAGTTCTCAAACAAGCAAGAGCGGGGCCGCATGCAACGGCCCCGCTCCAAGAACACCCTGGTCAACATGCCCGCTTGCGGGCGCTTGCCTAGTAGTGTGCCAGATCCTCTTCGGTCACCCGGCCACGGAACGTGCGGTAGATGATAACGTGGTACGCCAGCACCAGCGGCAAGCCAACGCACGTGATTCCGGTCATCCACATAAGTGAAAGCTCGGAAGACGCCGCGCTCATCGCCGTGATGGCGGGACCCACGCTGTCGGCCGACGCAACCACCAGGTTCGGGAACATGGAAGCGGCCAGCAATCCCACCAGCATCGCCGCCGAAACGGACTGGGCAAGAAACGCGCCCAGGTCGCAGTTCTTCTTGAGCGCGAAGAAGATCGACGCGCCGATACCGCCCAGGACCAAGATCGCGAACACCCAGCGCAGCGCGCCGAGGGCGGGATCCATGGCCGGCTGGATGATGAAGTGACCGTACACCGACACCGCCGCGAACAGAACCAGCGCAACCACCTGCAACGGCAGGCGCAGCTTCGCCGCGCGAGCCTGAAGGTCGCTTGGCTTGGGAGCCTTCAGCGACAGCCACGTAGCGCCCTGCGCCAAGAACATGGCCAAGCCCAAAAGACCGCACAGGAGCGTGAACGGCGTGATCAGGCCCAGCAGCGGAATACCCGCGTAATCGCCGTTGGCGTCCATGGGGATGCCCGCGTAAATGTTGCCCACGGCCACGCCCAAAAGCAGCGCGGGAAGCAGCGAGCCCACCGTGAAGCAGCCGTCCCACACCTTCCCCCACTGGGGGTCGTGGCCGCGATACTCAAGGGAAACCGCGCGCACGATCAAACCGAACAGCACCAGCATAACCGCAAGGTAGAATCCGGAGAACGTGGTGGCGTACGCCGCAGGGAACGCCGCGAACAGCGCGCCGCCCGCCGTAAGCAGCCACACCTCGTTGCCGTCCCACACCGGCCCGATGCTGCGACGCACGATAGCCTTATCGCGATCGTTCTTCGCAACGAACGGATACAGCACGCCGGCGCCCAAGTCGAATCCGTCGAGCACGAAATAACCAGCGATGAGCACGAAGATCAGCAGGAACCACAGCCCCTGGAAGAACGTGATTTCCATGACTACTCACCTTCCTTCTTCAACGCAGGCTCGACAACGGGGCCTTCCTTGATGAAGCGGCCCAGGACACGCGCCCACGCCACCATCAAGAACGTGTAGACCACCAGGAACAGCACCATGGTAATGAGCAGTTCGACGCTGGAAACCGACTGGGAGATGCCCTCGTTCGTCAGCAGGCTCACGCCATCCGGGCCCGTTGCGGACGGATAGACTACCCAGGGCTGACGCCCGACCTCAGCCGTGAACCAACCGGCCTGGATGGCCAGCATCGGAAACACCGGGGAAATGAGGATCAAGCGCTGGAGCCACTTCATGTTCTTGATCTTGCCGCCGCGCAGCGTGAAGAACAGCGCCAGGAAAACCGTGATGGCGATCAGGCCGAACAGGGCCACCATCAAGTGGTACGTCTGGAACACGAAGTTCACGGGAGCGGTCGACGGGTCGAAGTCACCGTACTTCTCGGACTTGGCAAGATCGTTGAGGCCCTGGAACTCGGTGTCCCACGTGCCCGTTGCCAAGAAGCTAGTGCCGCCCGGAATGTAGAACGGGGTAAGGACTTCCTGTTTCTCTTCGTCGACCCATCCGAACAAGTACAATGCGGGAGCCTCGGACTCGTACATGCCCTCCATCATGGCAAGCTTGGTGGGCTGCTCCTCGGAAACGACCACGGCCGAAGAATGGGCCGTGCCCAGCATCACAACGGTAGTGACAATGCCTACCACCGCGCCAATTTTCATGGTCTTCATGGCGAAGTCGGCATGCTTGCCCTTGAGCAGGTACCATGCAGCAACGGCCATCGCCACGAACGCGCCCACGATAAGCAGCGCGACCACCGTGTGCGAATAGCGCGCCATGAGCGACGGGTTGAAAGCCGCGGCGAAGAAGTCCGTGATGACGGCCTTGGAACCGTCCGCAGCAAGCTCGGCTCCGGCAGGCGTCTGCATCCACGAGTTGGCGATGAGGATCCACAGGGCGCTCAGGCACGACCCGAACCACACGAGCCAGGCCGACACCAGGTAGAACTTACGCGACACGCGATTGCGCCCGAACAGCAGCACGCCCAGGAACACCGACTCCAAGAAGAACGCGAACAGAGCCTCTGCCGCCAGCGGAGCGCCGAAGATGTCGCCCACGAAGCGCGAGTAATCCGCCCAGTTCGTTCCGAACGAGAACTCCATCGTGATGCCCGTAGCCACGCCGACTACGAACGTCGCGGTGAAGATCTTGACCCAGAACTTGGTAGCCGCCGCATCCGCCTGATTGCCGGAGCGGTAGTACCGTGTTTCGTTGATGGCAAGGATAAGTCCCAACCCGATGGTCAGCGGCACGAAAATGAAGTGGTAGGCCGCCGTGCAAGCGAACTGCAAACGCGCCAGAAACGCTGGATCGGTGAAGATATCCATCGCACACCCCCTTACTGTCTCGTCTTGCACCCTCGTGCCGAACGCCCTCTGAAACCATCCGACACCCTAATTGTTACAATATTAACATCATTTACGGAGAAGCGCCAGTACGTTTGCACGGGAATACCGCGCCGACGCCTTGTTTCGAGGGCGAAACAGCTTTGCAGCATCAATATACTCCCCTTTTCGTAAGATATTCGACCTCGTAAGGGAAGCGTAGAACTCGGAGGGGTGCGGGATGGGTGCGGGGATGGGCGCGGGTGCGGGGTGGGCGAGAAACTGAGCGCGGAGCACTCGACTTCCAGATGCTACCTGGGAGATACGGGCCTCCTGGTCAGCCTTGCGTTCTGGGATAAGAAGCACCAGGACAACGACCTATATCAGGCTATCCTCCTTGGCACGCTAAACGTGAATGAAGGGATGCTCACGGAAAACGCGGTCGCGCTCGACGGCACCGGCGCCGCACGCAAAGAGAGGGCCGCAACTCCAGGAGTTCGGCCCTCTCTTTTCTACGCAGTATTCGGACGGGTTACGAAATGTGTCCGAGGAAGTCTTTGGTACGGTCGGACTTCGGATGGTCGAACACCTCTTCCGGCGTTCCCTGCTCCACGATGAAGCCGCCGTCCATGAAGATGACGCGGTCGGCCACATCGCGCGCGAAGCCCATTTCGTGCGTGACC
>NZ_DBFOSR010000095.1:0-10104 GCF_048427265.1 Paraeggerthella sp. | reverse complement strand
GGATCCGGCGGGTCGGTCGGGTCCGGCGGGTCGACCGGCACGGGATCGGCTGCGAATTCCCAATACCCCACGAACTCGCCGTCGGCGTCGTCAACCAGATGCGACTCCTTATCCCAGGAGCGGAACGCCCATTTCCCGCCTTCGACCTGGATCTCGGTCTGAAGCAGCTCTTCGGGGAACACGCGGACGCCCGTCTCCAGGCCCTCGAGCGGCACAGGCAGAAGCGCCAGCACGTCCGCAGGCAGCTCCTTGCCTTCCGTCATGCTTTCGAAGCGATACGAAACCTGGTAGGTTCGCGCCACGAAGGCTATTCGCATCGAGGGGCTGTCGATTCGGGGAATGTTCTGCTTGATCGCGCTCACCTTCACCACGCCGTCGATGTAGCCGCCCAGTGTAATCGGCTCGCCCGCAGACTCGACCGCGTACGCCGTCTCCTTCGAAACGAAGAAGGGACGTCCCGGCGCCGTAAGCACCATCGGCTCGAGCACCTGTGAAGCCGAAGCGTTCAGAAGGTTCGCCGGATTGCCGTCGCGGCGCACCGTGACCCGGACGATGAACGTGGACTTGCCCTGGCGATCGAACGAGAACACCGAGGTGGGGCTTCCCTGCACCAGCGAATCGTCTATCCGGGCAAGCACGTTGTAGTTTTCGTCGAGCACGTACGAAGGCTTGAACTGATAGCTGGTAAACGACACGTTCTCCAAAACGTCGGGCATGCCGATGCGCTCGTCAAGCACCACGTGCAGATCGACGTGCGTGTACGACGCGCCCTGCTTCGGGCCGTCCGACCAGGTTCCGCTGTTGGTCATGATGCCGCCGGGATTCCTGAACACCATGTGCGCGAGCACCTTGTTGAAGCCGAATTCCGGGCGCACCGCAACCCCGTATCCCGGCGCCGACGGATCCAGCATCACGGTTGCCGCTTTGTCCGCCTGGTCGACGCCGAACCCGGATTGCTCGATAATCTCGCCCTCCACGGTGTCGGAAGCGCTCATACCGCGGTTCATGTCGATATAGCCCGCGCTGTTCAGCGCATCGAACCCGCCCGCGAAAATGGCGTACAGACGGCGCGGCTCGGACAGGCCCTCGGGAAACGCCGCGGACACCGGCTCGCTCTCGTAGAAAAGGCGGCCCTGCGCGTTAGCCACGTAATCCGGCACGTCCGACCAGCCGATGAAGTACTTCTTGAAAACCCAGCTTCCCATATCGTACAAACCGAAGTTGCCCAGCGGCTCGTCGCCGCTCGTAAACACCTTGGACTGCACGCCCTCTCCGGCAACTTCCATGTCGAACTCCACGATGCCGTTGAAATCGGGCTGTTCCGCAGGCGCCGCATCGCGCGCATCTACCGGACGCTCCCCCGCCGTCCCCGATTCGGGCGCCACGGGATTTTCCTCGTCGATCGATATGGAAAGCGGCTCGGCGATCGGCGGCGGCAACTCGGCGCCCGTCGGCGCTTCAGGCGCTGACGCCGGCGCGCCGTCGACGGAAGAGCCTTCCTCGTCGCGGCCCTCCGACAAGCCGGCATCGCTCGAAGCCGCCTCGGGTGCAGCATCCCGAACTTCCGTCCCCGCCGAGCTGCCGTCGGGATCGGCGAACGCGAAGCTACCCGGCATCGCAACGCCCGCAACCAGCCCGACGGCAACGACAAGGCGAAGCACGCTGTCTCGTAGCATTTCAACTCCCTTCGTCCTGATGACTCAAGTTGAAGCGCAAAGCCCGCATCCTGCCAGCCCGAAAACCCTCCGTCACGACGCGCAGACTAGAAGCTTCCCAAGCTATGCTATTCCCATGGCAGCGCCGTTGCGGCCGAAACCCCCGGATGCTTTAGCACCCTATTCATTGCCCCCTCTATAGCGAAACGTCGTTGACATCCTGTTTCATGCGCCTTTTTCGCTGATGAGGCCGGGCGCGCCATTGCACGGTTGCGCGGCGGTCCCTCTTCGTTTATTATTTAAGAATATTCTTATATTCTAATTTAGAGAAAGGAAGACGGTGGCAAAGAAGATAGCGGTCGTAGCCGAGAAAGCCTGCGTCGCCTGCGGCGCATGCGCTCACGCCTGCCCTCGGGAAGCCGTTTCAGTCTGGCGCGGAACAAGGGCGTACGTAAACGCGACCCTTTGCGTGGGCTGCGGAGCATGCGAAGCGGAATGCCCGGCATCCGCCGTAGCCGTGCACCGACGCGAGGCGGTGTCGGCATGAGCGGCAAGAAGGCGTGCGGCAAGGCATGCGCACCGCGCTGGTACGACCGCCTGTACGTGATCACGCCCATCTACCTGGCGCTGGGCTTCTTCAATATCCTGTTCGCGTGGATCGGCCTCGTGTTCTTCTTCGTGCCGCTCATCGTTTCCCTGGCAGGCGGCGGAAAAGCCTACTGCAACCGCTACTGCGACCGCGGACAGTTCCTGACGCTTCTGGGCAAGCGGTTCGGCCTCTCGCGCAACAAGCCGACCCCGCGCATCCTGCGGTCGTGCGCGTTCAGGCTGGGCTTCCTGGTGTTCTTCATGGCCATGTTCGCGAACATGCTGTTCGTCACCTGGATGGTGTTCGCCGGAAGCAGCGAGCTGGGAACGGCCGTACAGCTTCTATGGACCTTCTCGCTGCCATGGGATTGGGCCTATCCGGTGGAAGTGGAGCCGTGGGTTGCGCAATTCGCCTTCGGGTTCTACAGTATCATGCTGACGTCGAACCTGATCGGGCTTGCAGTCATGGCTCTGTACCGGCCGCGCTCGTGGTGCGCGTTCTGCCCCATGGGCACCATGACCCAGCTCATCTCCAAAGGCCGCGCACACGGCATGGAACCGCCGACGGAAGAGCGACCCGCGACGTCTGCGAACCCTTCGACTCCCGCATAGGAGACCGCCATGGAAGAAAAAGCGCACCAGGTAGCGGAACTGTTTCGCCTGCTTGCCAACGAGAATCGGCTCTTGATTCTCTGCGCGCTGCTCGAAGCCGACCAAACCGTGGCCCAACTGGCCGAAAACGTTCCCAACATCAGTCGGCCCGCGCTTTCCCAGCACCTTTCAGCGCTTCGCCTTGCGGGCGTGGTGCATGCCCAGCGTTCCGGGCATTACGTCGTGTACAGCTTGGCTGACCAGCGCATTCGATCGCTGTTTCAAACAGTGAAGGACGCCTACTGCTCCTGATGCGCGCTCGCGCGCACGTAGGCGACGCCCGCACCTGCACGCGCGGGCGTCGCCTGCCCTACCCCACCAGCTTCGAGGACTCCACCTGCTCGACGTACCACGTCATGAACTTCGCCAACGGCTTGCGCAGCACCAGGCCGATGAACGCAGCGGGAAGCAGGAACAGCGCCAGCTTGCCCAACTCGATCCAGAAATCGTTGCCGAACGTCCCGAACATGGCCGCGCGCATGGCGTTGACCACATGGGTTGCCGGCAGCCACGGGCTGAGGTCCTGGATGAACGAGGGCAGCAGCTGCAGCGGATAGGAGCCCCCGCATCCCGTCACCTGGATGATCAGAAGCAGCACCGCGACCGCCTTGCCCAAGTTGGCAAACGCCGCCACCAGCGCGTAGATCAAGAACGTGAACACCAGGCCCGCCACCCAGAAGCACAGCATGAACAGCATCGGATGGGCTACCTGCACCTGCAAGAACAGCATGTTGCCCAGCCCCATCAGCGTGGTCTGCGCCAGCGACAGAAACGCCATGACGCCGAAATGCCCCAAGAACAGCTCGCGAGGACGCGGGTCGCTCAAAAGCGCCCTCGTCTTATCGGAGACGCCCGGCTTCACCGCAACCAGGATAAGCAGCGAGCCGATGAACAGGGCCAGCGTCGTGTACAGCGGAGCCATGGCCGATCCGAAGTTGTCCGCCGGGAACACGGCGATGCGATCGATGGCGACCGGTGCCGAAAGCGCCTTCGAAAGCACCTGGGTGTCCGAGCCCAGCACATGGCGCAGGGCTTCCATATCGCCGCTCGCAAGCGCTTGGTCGATGCTGTCGGCCAAAGACGCCAGCTCGGCGGCCGATCCGCGCAGCTTCTGCGCCGCGCCGTCGATCTTCGAAGCCGCCGACCCCAGCAGATCGTTGGCCGACCCCGCGGAATCGGCCAGCCCGGAACTCGAAGCCCGCAAGTTGTCCACGCCGGCTCCAACGTTGGCCGCAAGCGTTGACACGTTGCTTGCCAGCTGCTGCATGGCCGGTTTCACGTTCGCATCGAAATCGCCTTTGACCGCCGACATGCTCTCCTGTGCCTGCGCGGCCAGCTTCTTGATCTCCTCGCGCTCGGCCTGCGTGTTCGCGTTGCCCGCTTCCAGCTTGGTCGCCGCGCTGCGCAGGTTGTCGCGCACGCCCTCCATAAGCTCGATAACGGCGTTCAGTCGCACGATCACCGCGTCCACGGCAGGTTGATACTCTTCGGGCACCTGCCCCCGCAGCTGCTCCAACTGGCCCACCAGGGCAACGTAGTGGCTGATCTGCCCGTCCACCGTATCGGCCTGCGCGCGCATCTGCGTAACGCACTCCTGCGTTCCCGAAGAAGCCGTGTCGAACAGGGCGTCCACCGAATCGGAAACCGCGCCGAAGCCCTGCCCCGTGCTCTCGAGCGCGTGCGACAGGTCGTCGACCGACTGCTTCAGGGCTTCGACCATGTCGCCCGTAGCCGCCGCACCCTGCGAAGCCGTTGCGCCCATGCCGTCCAACTCGGAGCGGGCCGACCCGATAAGCTTGACCGAATCGCCGATAAGCGTTTGCGAAGAACGCGCGAGCGAAGCGTACAGATCGAGCACCGAGCCCATCTGCTTCACCTGCTCCCCCATGCCGCGCACGTGCTTGGACAGATCGGCGATGCGACCGTTCACGTCGGCGTCGTCGGCATAGCGCGAGAGCGATTCCGCCAAGCTGAGTGCAACTTCCGAAAGCGTTTCGGCGAACACTTCGTTTACCTGGTACGATACGGAATCGGCACCCTTGTCGGTAATTTTCGGGGCAATCGCGCTCTTCTTCTCGTTCGCGTAGTACACGATTTTCGCGTGTTGCACGTCCTGCGAATAAAAGGTGAGCATATCCTTGCTGAAGCTGCTCGGAATGACCACCGCCGCGTAGTAGCGTCCCGATTTCGCGCCGTCCACGGCGTCCTCTTCGGACGTGAAGGTCCAATCGATCTGGTCGTTGGCGCGCAGCGCGGAAACCACCTGCTCGCCCACGTTGACGCGCAAGGGAACCAAATCGCTTTCGTACCCCTCGTCGACATTGGCCACCGCCACGGTAAGGTTGCCGGTGTTGTCGAACACGTTCCAGCACGCAATGACGTTGTACCAGGCGAAGATGGAAGGCATGACCACCAAGCCCACGGCGATGATGATGCTCATCGCGTTCGCGAACAGGCTTTTGAAGTCGCTGCGAAGGATGCGCCACAGGTTACTCATGGCCGCCGCCTCCCTTCAAGCCGCGAAGGGCATCCGAGGTTCGCGCCATGCTGTTGCGCGACGCGCCCAGTTCCAGCAAGCCTTCTTCGGACATGCCGTCAAGCTTCAGCTGCCGCTCGAAGCTGTCACGCAGGCTCTCCAGCACCACCAAGAACACGAACACGGTAACCATCCATATCAGCCACGCGGTCAGCAACCACACCTTCTCGGTGGGCGTGAGCGCGAATATCACGGTCAACGCCACGGGCACCGCCAGGCCCAGCGCCACGGATCCGCGGATAAGCCGAGGATACCAGCGGGCGAAGCGCTCGTAGCGAAGCTGCAGCTCTTCGCGGTACTCGTCTTTGTCCGCAAGCGCGCGGAACAGCTGCGCGAACCGGTACGGGCGCTCGGGAACCTCCACGTCCTCGCCGTTGAACAGGCCGCTTTGGCTCACCTGCCCCGCAACCATGCGGTTCACGTTCGCCATGAGGGGCCGAACGATGATCCCCAAAGCCATGAACAGCACGAAAAACAACACGAGCATGCCCACGGCGTCGGTGTAATGGGAACCGTAGAACCCGCAGATGGCCTCGCGCATGGCGCCGATGCCGTAGGTGAACGGGAAGAAGGGGTACACCGCCTGGAAAAAGCCCGAGGTCATCTCGATGGGGTACAAGCCCGTCGCGCCCGGAATCTGCGCGAACACCAGCACCACGCAGATGCCCTTGCCAATGTGCTGCAACGTAACCGAAAGCGCGTAGATGATGCTCAGGTAGGAAAGCGACGCCACCGCTGCCGCGAAGAACAGCGCCGGGGCGTTCACGGCCTGAACCCCTATGACCAAAACGCCGGCGCAGCAGATGACCGCCTGCAGAACCGCCATGACGGCCAGCAGCAAGAACCTGCCTAGATAGCGCTGCGTGACGGTCAGGTTCCGTATGCCCTCCCCATCCACCTCTTGCTTCATGATGACCAGCAGCATGAAAGCGCCGATCCAAAACGTCAGGTTCATGAACAGCGGAGCCATGGCCGACCCGTAGGCGTTAAGCGGATAAAGCTGCTCGGTGACAAGCTTGGTGGGAGATCCCATGAATTCAGCGATCTTCGTGGCGTCCAGCCCGTCTTCTCCGAACAGCTTCGTCAAAACTCCCAACTCGCCCAACGACAGCACATCGGTCCTCACCGTATCAAGGCTTTCGCTCAAGCTTGCCAGAATGGCGTCGGTTTGGCCGAGAGCTTCTTTCGCCGTGGCAAGCGTCGAGGAAAGCTGGTCCAGGACAAGCGACGTCTGGTCGATCAGGAGCCGCTGGCTGGCAACGGCCGCGCCCAGCGTGGCCGAGGTTGCGCTCACCTGCGACAAGCTCTGGTTGACCAGGGGAATCGTGGTTCCGAACAGCCCGTTCGAATACGTGTTCGCATCGTTGACGGCAAGCTGCACCGCAGCATTGAGCGAATCGCCCGCCTGCGACACCGACTGGGACAGCTTGCCCGCTTCCCCGTTGAGGCTCGCAAGGCCGTCCAAGGTTTGCTGCGCATCGGCCGCGCGGCGATCCAGCTCGTCCGCCATGGCCGCAAGAGGCTCCTTGCCGGGGTCGCCGGCGGGAAGCCCGTCCGCCATCGTGCGCAGGTAGGCGGCCAGCGCCTTGCTCTCTTGGACGATCGCCTGTCCCTGGGACAACGAGGCGCCTATGCCCGCCTGGGCCTCCCCCGCAGCCGTCGTCAAATCCCCTATCGCGCCGTTCGCCTTGGAAGACGCCTGGGAAACGGCAAGCAGGCTTTGGCTCACGGCGGGCGCTGCGGTGGTCGATACGCTTGCCAGCCCGCTTTGCATCTGCCCGGCAAGGTTCGACACGTTTTGCAGCGCGCTGCTGGCGCTTGCAATCTCGGTGCGCGCACGATCGAGCGTGCCGCGCGAATTCCCAACCTTATCCTGAGCCTCGTCGGTGGCCGCCGAAATAGCGCCGAGCGATGCGCGGGCGTCGCTTACCAGCTGCGCCGTTTCGGATATCTCGGAAACGGCGCGAGACCGCGACGCGTCGATCGATCCGCGCGCGTCGGACACCGCCTGGTCTATGGCTTCGGCAGCAACGTCGCTTACGGTCGAGACGAACGTGGAGTTGATGGTTTCGTCAAGCGTCGTGGCGCCCGTATCGGTGATCTTAGGCGAAACCGGCCCAAGCTTTTCGTTGACGTAGTATTGGATTTCCGGCTGCGTGAAATCGCCGGTCGTCAAAGAGAGCAAGTGCTCGGTGAAGTCCTTCGGTATGACGAAGGCCGCGTAGCTCTTGCCCGATTGAAGTTCGGACAAAGCGGTATCGTGATCGGTGAAAACCCAGTCCAGCTGCTTGTTTTCATGCAGTTCCTCAACGATCATGTCGCCAACGTGAAGCTCGCCGGTCAAATCGCTTGAGCCGCCGACGTCCTCGTTCACCACGCACACGCGCAGATTCCCCGTATTGTCGTACGGGTTCCAAAAGCCCACCACGTTGTACCAGGTGTAGACCGACGGCAGAACCAGCAAGGCGACGACCACCACCAAGGCGGGCGGCACCTTCAACAGGCGCAAAAGGTCACGCTTGAACACGCGAAAAACGTTTCCCATCTTGCCGCAACCCTCCTTCATGAAGCTCGCCGAACGCATCCGGCCTATGATACTCCTCTTGCATGAAGGCGTCATGCCCGATTGACGTTTGAAGCCCAAACGTCAATCGGGCATGGTTGGATCACGGTACCTGGCAAAAAAACGGCCTCGGAGCGCAATGCGATCCAAGGCCGTGGACGTTGCGTTGGGCGCAGAAGCCGACTCTACGCCGCCAGGCGCTTGGCAACCGCCAGGATGAAGTCGCGCGTGCTGAGCTTCACCGGATTCGGCAGCGTAGTGATGAGCGCCAGGTCGCCCGTCATCTCGCCGGCTTCGATAGTGTCGAGCGTGGCCTTCTCCAGGCGATTCGCGAAGTCCACCAGGTCGTCCAAGCCGTCAAGCTCGCCGCGCTTGCGCAGCGCGCCCGACCACGCGAAGATGGTGGCCACCGAGTTCGTGGACGTCTCCTCGCCCTTAAGGTGCTTGTAGTAGTGGCGTTGCACGGTGCCGTGCGCGGCTTCGTACTCGTAGTAGCCCTGGGGGCTGACCAGCACCGACGTCATCATGGCAAGCGAACCGAACGCGCTCGACACCATGTCGCTCATCACGTCGCCGTCGTAGTTCTTGCAGGCCCAGATGAAGCCGCCGTCGGCCTTCATCACGCGCGCCACGGCGTCGTCGATGAGCGTGTAGAAGTACTCGATGCCGGCTTCCTCGAAGCGCGCGGCGTATTCGGCGTCATAAACTTCCTGGAACACGTCCTTGAAGCGATGATCGTACTTCTTCGAGATGGTGTCCTTCGTGGCGAACCAGATATCCTGCTTGATATCGAGCGCGTACTCGAAGCAGCTGCGCGCGAAGCTCTCGATGGAAGCGTCCAGGTTGTGCATGCCCTGCGCCACGCCCGGACCGTCGTACTCGTGCACGAGCTCGCGCGTCTCGGTGCCGTCGGCGGCGGTGTAGACGAGCTCCACCTTGCCGGGACCGGGTACGCGAATCTCGGCGTTCTTGTACACGTCGCCGTAAGCATGACGCGCGATGGTGATGGGCTTGACCCAGTTGCGCACGCACGGCTCGATGCCCGCCACCGTGATGGGCGTGCGGAACACGGTGCCGTCGAGCATGGCGCGGATGGTGCCGTTAGGGCTCTTCCACATCTGCTTCAGGTCGTACTCGTCCATGCGCGCGGCGTTCGGCGTGATGGTGGCGCACTTCACGGCAACGCCCAGACGGCGGGTCGCCTCGGCGGAGTCGACGGTCACTTGGTCGTCGGTGGCGTTGCGATGCTCCAGCCCCAGGTCGTAGTACTCGGTTTTCAGATCGATGTGCGGCGCGAGCAGTTCGTCTTTGATCATCTGCCAGATGATGCGCGTCATCTCGTCGCCGTCCATTTCCACAAGCGGCGTGGTCATTGCAATTTTCGCCATAGCTAGCCTTTCGTTCCTGCGGGCCTGCGCCCGTCGCGCGCGTCGGCGCGCTTGTTCGCGTGCATGAAACCATGATAGCGCGGAATGAGCGCGGACGGCCTCAAATCCAAGCGATTCCGATTTCCGGAGCCGCGTTTCCCTTGAAAGCCGCTGGTTTCGCCCGTCCTGTCAAAACGGGCGAGTTTTGCTGGTCCTCAAACCAGGATAAAGGATGCTTGCAGCTTTGCGACCTGGGGTGATGCAAAACGCATTCGAGAAGAGACTCCTCTGAGGGCGAAAAACCGCCGCAAAACTCGTCCATTTTGGCAACGAGGGGATCTTGCCGCTCGGAAACGAGCGCGGCAGAGGCGTTGCCCTCGCGGGAGCGCACTCCGCAGAGGCGGGCGCAGCAGTGGCGTTGCCCATGCGGAAGCGGGCCGCACGGAAGCGGCGACGCACGACATCGCCCGCGCGACACCCACGCGCCGCCGCCAGGCGCTCGCACTCCTGGCGCCGCCCCGCCGCGGCGCGCGCGGCCTACTCCAGATACGCGCCCGTCTGGCACTCCCACAGGCGCGCATACGCTCCACCCGCCTCGATCAACTGCGCATGCGGGCCGTCCTCGACCACGCGGCCTCCGTCAAGCACCACGATGCGGTCCAAGCTGGCCACCGTGGACAAGCGATGCGCCACCACGATGGCCGTACGCCCGTGCATGAGGGTGGCCAGCGCGTCCTGCACCAG
>NZ_DBFOSR010000094.1:0-7739 GCF_048427265.1 Paraeggerthella sp. | reverse complement strand
GTATTCTTGCTTGACCCTCTCGTTACGGGAGGGTTTATGCTGTATTCCGGTGCTCGGGCGATCGACGAGCGCCGGAGGCGAAGGAGGCCAGCATGCCGCATGAGAAAACCTATACGGTTCACCAGCTTGCCGAGTTGTCGGGCGCAACCGTGCGCGCGCTGCATCATTACGACGAAACGGGGCTGGTTCGGGCGCAGCGCGCTGCGAACGGGTATCGGCTGTACGGCCCTGCAGAGGTGGATCGGCTGCAGCAGGTTCTGCTGTATCGCGAGGCCGACATGTCGCTTGGCGACATAAAGCGACTGCTTGACGATCCGGCGTTCGATGCGCGGGAGGCTTTGGCCGGGCATTTGCGCGAACTGCGGTCTCGGCGTGCTCGCATAGATGGATTGATCGCGAGCGTTCAGAGAACGCTCGCCAGCTTGGAAGGACAAGAAACCATGAAGGACAAGGATAAGTTCGAGGCGTTCAAGAAGGGACTCGTCGAGGAAAACGAGAAGAAGTACGGTGCGGAGGTGCGCGAACGTTGGGGCGATGAAGCCGCCGACGCCAGCAACGCGAAGCTTATGGGCATGAGCGAGGAGCGGTACCTTGCCGTGCAGGAGCTCGAGGCCCAGATCAAGGACTCGTTGCTGGCCGGCATGGCTGCGGGCGACCCGGCGGGCGAAGACGCCCAGCGTGCCGCTGACCTGCATCGCCAATGGCTGTGCGCATTCTGGAAGGACGGCACGTACTCGAAGCAGGCGCATGCTTGCTTGGCCGAGGGCTATGTGGCCGACGAACGCTTCGAGGCGTACTACGAAGCATGGGCTCCCGGTGCGACCGTGTTTCTTCGCGACGCCATCAAGGCGTACTGCTCGTAGTGGTGCCGGGGGCGCGTTGGCGCTTCGGCTGGACGCCATAGGAGCGGCGTCCAGCCGAAGCTCGCGCGCGGCTGGCGTGCCCCTCGGTTAGCTCTTTTCTGCCGTGGGACTGGTATGGTCGTCATCTTCTTTTGCGAGCAGGCAGGTTGTTTCGAGGGCTTGCGACAGCTCTTCCTCGGTCGGTAGGCAGAGCACGTACTGCGAGGCAAATATTCCTCTCCCATCGGCGAGCGCGGAGTACTTGGCTACCGTTTTGTTGCGATTGGCGCAGAGGACGATCCCGATCGTGGGGTTATCGTCGGCTCAGGTGCATTGATCGTCGAACAGGCGAACGTAGAAGTCCATCTGGCCGATGTCCTGCGGCGTGAGCTTCCCTGTTTTCAGATCGATCAGCACGAAGCACTTGAGGATGTAATGGTAAAACACAAGATCGATGTAGTAATGGTCGCCGTCGGCGCTGATGCGTTGTTGACGGGCGACAAACGAGAATCCCTTTCCCAGTTCCAGCAGGAATTGCTGAAGCTTGTCCATGAGCGCTTGTTCCAAGTCCGTTTCCAGGAAGTCTGAATTTCCGTTCAGTTCGAGGAAGTCAAGAACGTACGGGTCTTTGAGGACGTCGTCTGCCTTGGTCGGAGGCTCAAGCTGTTGGATCTCTTGCCGAACCTTGTCTTTTCCCTCCGCACGGGTGGCCAGCAGGCGTTCGTAGTAGAACGAGTGAATCTGTCGATCAAGCTGTCGTACCGTCCAGCGCTCCTCGACGGCGGAGCGGACGTAGAAGTCGCGTCGAACAGGGTCTTCTATGCGGATGATCAGGCGATAGTGTGACCAGCTCAATTCGGCACACAGTGTGTGCCGAATTGGGTATGCAAGGTACAGCTGACGCATGGCGCGGAGATTTCGCTCCGTGAACCCTTTGCCGAACTCGGCGGTCAGCCGCTCGGACAGGTATTTCATGAGGTGCTTTCCGTATTCGGCGCGATCTCCCTGCGCCTCGGCGATTTGTCGCCCGATTTCCCAATAGGCGGAAACCATCGCGTCGTTCACGGCGGCAGCGGCTTTCGTGCGCGCTGACGCAAGCGTTGAGCGAACGGATTGGTAAACCGTTTCATCCGAGGCGGAATCGTAAAGCTGTTCCATGGACAGCCCCCTTTCAAGAAGGCGGCTGTCCTTTGCGAGAAAGTTAGGGTAGCACCCAACCAACGTATATTGTGTGTTCCATTATATAGAACAAAAGTTCGTGTATCAAGCGTTTTCTTCCGTCAAATCCAGTCGGTTGATGCGGTCGGCCAGGTCGGCGCCGCGCTCGTAGAACAGCAGGCTCTTGTTGTGTTCGAAGTACCGATCGCAGCCGTGGTCGTTGATGAAGGCCATGCTGTAGCGGTTGACCGACAGGTCGGTGACCAGCAGCAGCATTTCCTGGCTTTCCCCGAACGCCCGCTCCACGAACGCAAACGCGTTGTCGAGCGCCTGCCCGGCAGTGCCCACATGTTGGTCAAGCGCGCTCACCGATTCGCCGAACAGCAGCTTTACCTGGGAGAACGGCACCGAGCTACCCGCGTTGCGCATGGCTTGGTCGAACAGGGCCAACGTGCGCTCGTATGCTACGTACTTCTCGTCCGATAGCAGGCCGTTCTTGCGTTCCGTTTCCAGCTGGCGCTGCAAGGCCGCGGATCGGTCACGCAGCTGGGGCAGCACATCGCATTCGTCCGCGTCTTCTGCATTCGCTCCCGCTTCGTCGCGGATGGCCGTCAGCTCGCGATGCGCGAACGCAACGGCGCGCTCTTCCAGCACGGCATCGCGCACGCGTCCGCCCAAAGCGTCGGTGATCAGGCCCATGAGCGAAACGCGTTCGTCGAAGGCTGCTTCCTGCGCGCGCTCGAGCACGGTTTCGTCTTCTTCGCCCAACAGGATGCGGTCAATTTGATAGTCGGCCCGGTACTTGGTGAACAGGTCGTAGTACACGGAAAAGCGCTTCGATATCTCGGCGTTCTGCACGTACTGGCTGACCAGCAGTTCGTCTACGGGGAGGCCCTGCTCTTCGTAAAGCTTCATCATGGACGAGAGGTCGTCCCATCCGCGCGCAGTGACGAACGATTTGCCGTCCACCGTGGTTTCCATGTGGTAGAAGTGATCGCGCTCGATGTCCAAATACGTTAGCACAGCGGGGTGAACTCCCTGCTCGACGGCGTAGTCGCGCCAAACCGCGAAATCGGGGTCCACGTCGATGCGCTTGAGGCGGTCCCAGGTGGCGATGTCGAAATCGTGCGCGGTGCGGTTGTATTCGGTCGGGTTTCCGGCCGTGACCACGATCCAGCCGTCGGGCACGCGATGGCGGCCGAACACCTTGTACTGCAAGAACTGCAGCATGGCGGGCGTCAGCGTTTCGGACACGCAGTTGATCTCGTCGAGGAACAGGATGCCCTCGCGTCGTCCGGTCGCCTCCATCGCGTCGTATACGGCGGCGATGATCTCGCTCATCGTGTACTCGGATACGTCGTACTCGCTGCCGTCGTAGGTTTTCTTCGCGATGAACGGCAGGCCGAGCGCGCTTTGGCGCGTGTGGTGCGTCATCGAGTAGGACACGAAGCCTACGTCAAGCTCCTGCGCGATCTGCTCCATGATGGCCGTCTTGCCGATGCCGGGCGCTCCCAGCAGGAACACCGGGCGCTGGCGTTCGGTGGGAAGGCGGTAGTTACCGAACGCATCCTTTGCGAAGTAGGCTATCATTGCGTTTTTGATCTGGTCTTTCGCTTGCCGAATGTTCATCGGATGTCCTCTTCCTCTTCCAAAACGAAGGTTTCGTCCAGTACTACTTTCATGGCCCAAGAGGCAACGGGCGGGGCGGCTGCGGCGGATACGTCGTCTACGAATACGAAGGCGGTGTCGTAATCGGGCTTGCGGGCGGGGTAGGTGCCCTGTCCGTCGGTGAAGTAGATGAGGCCGCCCAGGTTCGTTAGATCGCCGCGCTCGATCTCGCTATCCACTAGGGCGAACACGGGCCTGAAGTCCGTGCCGCCAAGCCCCTTGATCTCCAGGTTTTCCAGATAATCCTCCAGCTCCGCCAGCGATCCGATGCGCACGGCGCTCGTGACGGCGGCGTCGCACTGCACGATGAGCACGTTCATGTCGGCGAAGAAGCTGGTTTCGTTCGCCAGGATGGCGTAGGTCTTTTCGATGAAGCGGCGCACCAGGCCGTCTTTCGTGGAGGCCGAGGTGTCGATGGCGATGACGAAATCCCTGATGCGGCGCTCTTCCACGTATTCGAGCGGTTCGATCAGGGGCAGATTGCCGTAGCGCTCCAACCCGTAGCAATAGTACACGTAGTCGAATTCGTCGTCGTTTACGCGAATCTGCTCGCCCATGCGCGCGAACTTGCGCAAGAACTCGCGATAGTCCTGGCGCTCGCGCGTGACCGCCTTCAGATTCATGGCCAGGTTCGCGCCCTCGACTCCCCAGAGCTTCGCGTACGCGTCTAGCTGCACGCCCATCTCGTAGGCCGCGCTCTTCCATTGCTCCTTCGATCGGTCCAGGTTCACGGTGTCGGCGAATCGGTCGTCGATGGATCGGCCGGCTTTCTCGGGCGCTTCCTTTTGCACGATGTCGTCCTGGCTGACGGCTTGGTGGGACGTATGGTTGCGTTTCGCCTGATCGGCATCGGGAGGCAGGTCCATGTCGGTACCGCTTTTCGCGGCCTGCGAGGAAGCTGCGCCATCCGGTGCGTCCGGCCCTTCGTCGCGCCGGCCCTCCTCGGAATCGGCCTTGCTGCGTGCGGCCTCTTGCGCGGCCATGCGATGCCAGGGTTCGTGGTTGTCCACGTAGAAGGGCGCGCGCAGGGCTTCCAGGTCGTCTTCCAGCTGCTGCTCGATCAGGTAACGGTAGACGGTTTCGGCGGTTGCCAGGGGGACGTCGGCATCGATGCGCGCGAGGGCGGCTCGTTGGCGATCGGCGCGCTCGGTGCGCGTGACGGGCAGGTCAAGCTCGTTGATGGCGCGCTCGACCACGATGTCGCAGGCGGCGTCCCAGCACGCGGCGTTCACGCGCGCAGACGGGTACGGATGCAGAAACACGTTGTGCAGCACGATGTGCAGGTACGCCCGCGCAATCGAGGCCGGCTCGTCCGCGTAGGCGCGCGCGATGCTGGCGGGGCTGTACCGTATGCGGGCGCCGTCGGTGGCGAACGTGGAACCGGGCACGGGGAGGTACGTAAGGCGCGCGAACGCAGCGTTCATGAACCTCAGGTTCACGAGCAGCTCGGTTCTCGCGAGGTCGAGCGCTTGCCGCGCAAGCGGACCTACGGCTTCGACGGCCATGTTGCTCCTTTGAACGGACGTGCGTGTGCGAAGCGCGTGCTGGCTTCGCGGTGGCTCTTGCCTTCGTCGCTTCCCGCAGTGTAGCATGGGGCAGGCCAAGGGTAAACAAACCTGTTACCAAGAGGTTTTTGGGAGGTAGCACAATACTATGATGGAAAACACGCTGGTCTATCATGGTGCGCAGGCGCCCATCGATGATCTTATTGATCAAGTGATCAAAAATCCACCCCGTCTTGACGCGCGCGACGTGGACGTGGTGGAAGCCGCTCGGGCGGTGGAAGGCGAGGTGTGGTCCCCCCAGCTTCCGGCGTACCGCGCATGGGTGGCGAACGACGGCGCCGACGATGCTGCTTCGGGCGAGGGCCGCGAGGGGGATTTGTTCTCGGCCGGCGCGCTGTGGATGGGGGAGTTCGATGAGCTGCTGGCCCAAGCGGCCGAGCAGGATGCCGGCGATTCCGTCGAGCCTTCGCCGATGCGGGCTCGCATGGAGGAAGGCCTGCGCGGTGCGATAAGCGTGCGGCAGGTTCCGGGCGGCTATGCTCTAACGGCTTTCGACTTGCATCGTTTTGCTGCCGCGGTCGGGCGCAGCGAGGATCTAGTGGTTGCGCTTCCTGCGTTCGTGGACGGCGTCGCCGTGGTGCGCGTGGCGGTCGAGGCGTTTGCCCGGCGGTTCGTGCAGGGCGTGGGCGTGCGGCTGCTGGTGGTGCCCGATACGGTGGAGCACGTTGCGGCGAACGCGTTCGCGGCGATGTCTGCACAGCGGATTCACCTTGGGCGCGGCGTAAGCCAGCTGGGCGAGCAGCGTTGCGACCTTGCAGGCGTTTCCCCGCGCTTGGCGCGGCGGGAGTATTCGGTCGATGCGGCCAATGCGCGCTATTGCGCGCGCGAGGGAAGCCTGTTTTCCGACAATGGCAAAGAGCTGGTGTTTCTGGCTTCGCCTTACGGCGAGCGCGTGAGTTTGCCGCAGGGCGTGGAGCGCGTGGCCGCTGCGGCGTTTGCGGACGGTTGCGAGCCGCCTGCGGTGGTGGATTGCTCGGCCGCGCTTGCGCGCGTGGATGCGCGCGGTTGGGACGATGCGGTTTGGAAGTGTCCGGCCGAAGCTCCTGCGTACCGCGCCCTGCGCAAGCGCGGCGTACGTTTGGCCGGGCCTTTTGCCGTGGAGCTTGACGGATGCTGGTACGACTTCGATGACGAGGGCGCCGTGCTGGTGGCGGGTCCGCCGAAGCCCGTTTCGGTGTCGCGTCGTTTCGCTGAGCAGGCTGCCGTGCGCGCCGTAGCTGTGCGCGGCGCGGACGAGGCTGCCGCCGCTGCCGCGCGCGAGCTTTCGCCGTCTGCGGCAGCGGCCGAAGCGGCTACGGAGTTCGCGGCGTCGGGCGAGGCCGGTTCGACGGTGGACTACGTGTCGGCCAGCGCGAGCGACATTCTTGCGCTTCCGCGACAGGTCGAAGGGCGTCCGCTGGTGCGCATCGGCGTGAGGGCGCTGCCGTTCGCCCCGGCCTCGGTGGTGGTTCCCGACACGGTGCGCGTCATCGAGCGCGACAACGCGTGCCGCGGAACGAAGCGCCTGGTCTTGCCCGAAGGTTTGCGCTCCATCGGCGCGCATTGCTTCTGGTCGCGCAAACTGGAAGGCCCCGTTCCCATTCCGGCAAGTTGCCGCTCGGTGGGCGAGGGCAGCTTCGAGTATTCGGTGTGCCGATTGTCGCATGCGGGAACTATCGTGCATGTTTCCGCTGACCAGCTGCTCAGTTGTTTTCTGGTGGACGCTCCCGACGGCGTTCCGTTCGACTTCGCGCGCTACGACGAGCTGTTGCGATCGGGAAAGAACTTGCCGGATCGTTTGGGCGCGCTTCTGCATCGGCTTGCGTCGCCCTACCGACTGTCTGACAGTGTGCGCGTCGTTCTCGTCTCCCATCTGCGGGGATACGGGAAGGAGGCGTGGGAGCGCGTCGCGCGCGAGGGCGATCGCGACATGGTTGAGGCGTTGGTGGAAGCCGGGTTCATCGACGAGGCCTCGTTCGACCGTCAGATCGAGCTTTTGCGCTCGTGCAACCGCACCGATTGCGTGGCGTACCTGATGGAATGGCGTCGCGAGCAGCGCGCCTCGGAGGCGAGCGCGCCCTCTTCGTTGCGCGATCGGTTCGCGCTGTAAGGAAGCGCGCGAAGGGGGACCTCGCTTCCCTGTCTTGCCGGTTCTGTCCCTGCCGGGCGATCCGGCTTCGACGCGACGAGGGCTGGTATACTGGGAGCCCGAATGGAACCAACGCTGCAAGAGGTGCGCGATGATCGATGAGATACAGGTTGAGAACCTTGCGCTGATACGCGAAGCCGCGCTTGAGCCCGCGCGCGGGTTGACCGTGCTCACGGGCGAGACGGGCGCGGGCAAAACGGCGCTGCTTTCGGCGTTGAAGCTGCTCATGGGCGCGCGCGCCGATAAAGATTCCGTGCGCGACGGCGAGGACGCGCTGGCTGTATCGGGTCGGTTCTTCGGGATTGCGGCTCTGGGCGATGGCCAAGATGATGCGGTTGCCGATGATCTGGTGGTTTCGCGCCGGGTTACGTCGGACGG
>NZ_DBFOSR010000093.1:0-27284 GCF_048427265.1 Paraeggerthella sp. | reverse complement strand
GACGTCGGCCCCTGGCTGATCGTCGTGGACGCGATGGACTACGACCGCGCCGACGAGCTGGGCCGCACGATGGGGTCGCTCGGCGTGACGGGCAGGTTCATGCGCGGCGAGGTGGCCGACTGCATGGCGGACGCGGCGAGGTGGCGAAAGCACAGGAAGGAACAGGAGATTGTCGAGCATCAGGACTGATCCGAGGACCGGCGGCATAGTGGTGCGGGCGTACGCCGGCGTCGACGCGGCGACGGGAAAGCCGCGCCAGGTGTCGAGGACGCTGCCGCCGGGGGCGTCCGACGAGGAGATCGCGCAGGCCGTCGAGGAGGTCGAGCTGAAGGCGGGCCGCGCGAAGAGGACTGGCTCCGGCTACACGGTGGGCGCGCTCCTGGACTACTACCTGGACGGCCTCGTCGACTACGGGCATGCGGCGTCGACCGTCGCGGCCTACCGGTCTATGGCGCGCTGCTACGTGCATCCCGGCGTGGGCCGCATCGAGTACGACCGGGCCTCGGCGTCGGACTTCTCGGCGCTCTATCGGTCGCTTCTGCGCAGCGGCGGAAAGGACGGATCGCCGCTGTCGCCCGTGACCGTTCGCAAGCTCCACGCGATGCTGTCGGGCTGCTTCTCCACGCTCATGCGCGACGGCGTGGTGGACTCCAACCCCGTCCTCGGCGTGGCGGTGCCGCGCGGCGGAAGCCCTGAGGCCAAGCCGCTTTCCGAGCGCGACTTCGCGGCTCTCGCGGCGCGCCTCCACGAAGTTCTTGCGAAACCGGTCGAGGACGACGCGGGCTACATGGAGCGGACGTTCGCGGCGGCATGGTGGACGTGCCTGCACACCGGGGTCAGGCGCGGCGAGCTCGCCGGCTTCCAGGTCGGCGATTGGTCGGAGCGGATCGGCATGGACATGGCCCCAGGCGGCGAGGCGTCGTGGCATCCGGGCGTGAGGGTTTCCCGCTCGGTCGCGCAGGTCCCCGGCATGTCGGCCCCCGCCGAGTACAAGGAGCCGAAGTCCGAGCGCGGCAAGCGCGTCTTGGCGGTCGACGACGAGACCGCCGGCGCGATCCGCTCGCAGATCGCGCTGCAGCAGGCCGTCATGGCCGAGCGCGGCTGCCGGCAGACGGACGAGACGCCCTTGTTCTCGCATCCGGACGGGACGTGGATACTTCCGTCGGAGTTCACGGCGGAGTTCCGCGCCCTCGCGAAGTCGCTCAAGCTCGCCAAGCACGTCCACCTGCACACGCTCCGGCACACGCATGCGACCTACCTGCTGTCGCACGGCGAGGCGATAAAGGTCGTACAGGAGCGGCTCGGGCACTCGAAGATCGACGTGACGCTGGGAATCTACGGCCACGTGCTTCCGGGGCGCGACGCGCGGGCGGCGGAGAGCTTCGGCGCCCTTTCCAAGTCGATGGTGGAGCGGGCGTGTTCCGCGCCCATCGTCTCGTACGCGCCGAAGTGCCCGCTGTCTGGGGAAACGTGCGCGAGGTTCTACAATCCATCGGGAAAAAGCAATGCATGAAAGGAAGGAGGCGCCAGCCATGGGAAACGGGCGGGAAGCGTTGAAGGAGGCGCGCAGGCGCGCCGGCATGACCCAGCAGGCCGTAGCGGATTCGCTGGGGATAAGCCTTAACTACTATCAGAAGATCGAGGCGGGGGACCGGACGGGAGACTTCGAGATATGGGATGCGCTGGAAGATATGTTCAGCGTTCACCAACGTCTCTTGAGAACGACGGATCCTCCGTTCTCCCAAGGATCCAATCGGTAGACGTGTCGAAGAAGTCCGCGAGCTTTACTAGCGTTTCCGGTGACGGCGCCCTGGTGCCCTGCTCGTATTTCTGGTAGGCGTTCAGCGAAATCATGAGATGGTCAGCCGTTTGCTGCTGAGTTAGAGCATGCGCCATTCGAATTTCGCGGAGCCTTTTTCCGAGCAATTGAACTCCTAAAACAGGTATTGGTTACATACGAATTGTATGTTAATATGCACCTAGAAAAAACATACATAACGTATGTATACAGTACGAATGTAAGGAGGATCGCCATGCTGCACATGATCGACAAGGCCGAGGTGCCGGGCTACCGAGACGGAGACAAGAGCCCTCTTCGGGTCTTCTGCGAGGAGACCGCCAGGGAGTTCTTGGAGAAGTCGAATCCCGGAGACGTGGCCGAGGTGACGTGCGCTCCGGTGGAGCCGGGCGAGAGGGGCGTGCGGAGGCTGGCGGGCGCGTTCCGCAGCGCGCTCTTCTGCATGGACAGGAGCGCCGACCTGCGCCGGGAGGTGCGCGTCATCACGCGCAACGGCGAGCGGGTGTTCCTGGAGCGCGCGAAGCTTGCTCGGCCGACGGAACTCCGCGAGCCGAACCCGTATCCGGACCACGTGAGGAGATAGGGAATGGAAGGAAAAAAAGAAGCGCGCCGGATGTGGAAGTCGGGGCGCGCATCCGCCGATGAAGGCAACCGAATGATACCACACGGCGAATGGGAGCGCGGCTGCAAGATGCTGCCGGCCCCGTTCGCCGCCGCAGCCGCCGCCTACGCGCTCATGCTGGCGTTCGGCGTCGGGGCGTAGGAGCGGGAGGAGCGGCATATGGGAGCGATCGGAGGGTCCCGGAAGACGGACCCGCGCGGACGAGGCGCGCGGGTCCGTCGTCGAAGGGGGGCTTCGAGCGACGGCCGACAGTCTACACCATACGCCCTTTCGAGTGAAGGGGCGGCCGAGGCAACGAGAGGAAAAGCACCTTTATGAGCATAAACAGAACGATCATCAGCGGGCACCTGACCCGCGAACCGGAGCTGAGGTCGACCGCGGGCGGCATGCCGGTCCTCGGCTTCGGCGTGGCGGTCAACGACCGCCGCAAGAACCAGCAGACCGGCGAATGGGAGGATTACCCGAACTTCATCGACTGCACCATGCTCGGCAACCGAGCCGAAAGCTTGAGCAGGTACCTGTCGAAAGGTACGAAGGTCGCGATCGAAGGCAAGCTCTGTTGGAGCCAGTGGGAGCGCGACGGCCAGAAGCGCAGCAAGATCGAGGTGGTCGTTGACGATATCGAGCTTATGAAGCGGCAGGACGGCTCGCAGGCGGTTGCGAGCGCCGCGCCGGTCGTCGACGCTTGCCAGGCGGTTCACGACGAAGACATACCGTTCTAGGAGAAACGATGCCAAACAAGTTCACTTGGTTCCCGAAGATAACGAGAGTCGTCGAGCGGATCCCGTCCGAGGAGCAGCGCGGCATGTTCGCGCTCGCCGTAATGCGCTACGGCACCGAGGGCGCGGAACCCTCTCTCGAATACCCGCTCGACGCGCTGTTCGAGTCGATCCGCGAGGACGTCGACAACTCCGTGAGCGCGCGCGAGGGCAACGCCGGAGGGCGTCCGAGACGGCAGAGGAAAGAAGCTACCAGAGACGTTCGAGAAGCCGAAAACGAGCCGGAAAACGCGCCGGAAGATGAAAAGCAAGCCGAAAAAGAACGGAGGTTAAACGAAGGTGAAACCCCCGTTTCAAACATCGAAAACGGGGGTTTTGAAACCTCGGAACCCCTCCTATATAAACCAAGCCAAGATAAACCAATCCAAACCAGACCAGAAAAAGAGGGAGGTGCGCGCGCGAGGTTTCGCGCCCCGACCCCCGACGAGGTCCGAGCCTTCGCGGAGGAGGCCGGGCTGAGCCTCGACGCGGAGCGGTTCTGCGACTTCTACGCGTCGAAGGGCTGGACGGTCGGCAAGTCGAAGATGCGGGACTGGAGGGCCGCGGCGCGCAACTGGGCCCGCCGCGACGCTGCCGGGAAGGGGGTCGGCCATGATGAGCTTGGCGAGTACGCTGGGGCGTTTTGAGGCGCCGAGGAACACTCCGGAGCAGGAGGCGGCGGCAGCCGCCTGGAAGGAGGGGCAGCGACGGCTGAAGGTGGAGGAGCGGCTCGCCAGATCCGGCGTTCCCTCGCGCTACCGCTCGGCGTCGCTCGACGGGTGCGACCGGCGCATCGCCGACTGGGCGGCGTCGCCGTCCGACGTGCTGCTGCTCCGAGGAGACGTCGGGCGCGGCAAGACGCACGCCGCCTGCGCCGTCCTGATCGCCAACGCCGCCGAGCGCACGGTGCTCTTCGCGACGTCGCTCGACCTGCTGCGGGACTTCCGCAGCGTGTTCGACGGGGCTGCTCGCGAGGCCGACGTGATGGGGCGGTACCGCAACGTCGGTCTGCTCGCCGTCGACGATCTGGGAAAGGAGCGTCCGACCGACTGGGCGCTGTCGAAGCTGTTCGACGTGCTGGACGCGCGGATCAGGAACGGCAAGCCGACGATCGTCACGACGCAGTACCGCTCCGCCGAGCTCACGGCGCGGATGGCGTCGGACGGCAACGTTGAAACAGCCAAGGCGATAGTGAGTCGCCTCGGCGACAGGAGAAACGCGGTCGTCGCGTTCGACGGCCCGGACAGGAGGCTGCGAAATGGCCGATAACGTGAACCACCCCGACCACTGCACGCAGGGACGGATCGAGTGCATCGACGCCGGAAAGGCGGTGTGGCGATGAAGACCAACGCCGAGCACCTGGCCGACATGATCGCCGACCTGAACGACAAGCGCCACGGGACGCGCAGGGGCGTCGAACTCGGCTGCAAGTGCTGCCTGTGCAGCTCGAAGCGCGAGGAAATCCTTGCCGAGGATCGGGAGAAGCGGCGAGCCAAGCAGCGCGAGAAGGCGGCCGCCAAGCCGAAGCCGAAGCGCAAGGCCCCCTGCAAGCCGTCGAAGGACGTGTGCACCGTCGCGGCGATGCTCCTCCCGATGATGGGCAAGCCCTCCATCGACAACGCCGAGCACTTCTGCTGCGTCTGCGGCAAGCCCGCTACGAACCGGCATCACATCGTCAAGCGAAGCGCCGGGAAGCTCGTCGTCGACGGCATCGAGGTCAAGAAGCCGACCGTGCGGCTGTGCGGAGACGGCAACGCCTCCGGCTGCCACGGCCTGGCCCATGCCGGCAAGCTGCACTTCCGCTGGGTCGACGAGCAGGCGTTCAGGCAGGCGAAGGCCGTCGACAGGCTGCGCCACTACGCGATCGGGGGCCACTGGGAGTGCTTGCTGCTCGACGAGGGGACGGACTACCTCACCGCCCTTTCGACGGACGGATGGAGGCGGCTATGAGGGCCGAGAAGCGGTGCATCGACTGCGCCAAATGCGACTTCGACCGAGTTCCCGCCATGGACGGCTCGGTGCTCGTCGGCTACTGCGCCGAGAACCGGTGCTTCCTGGCCCGCGCCGAGCTGTACGAACCGTTGGAGCCTGACCGCTCCGAATGCTGGGAGCCTAGGCAATGAGCACTGCTCGCATAACGACAATCACGAAAGGACGACGACAAATGAGCCATTTCGGAGTTTTGGTATTGCAGGACGGGACCAAGAGCATCGACGAGCTGCTGGACCCGTTCGACGAGAACATCGCCGTCGAGCCTTACATCTCGAAGACCAAGAACGAGATCGTCGAGGAAGCGCGCGACCGCCTCGCACGGTTCGAGAAGACCTATTACGCCGATTACCTGGCCGACCCCGAAGCCTACGAGAAGTCGTGCAGCAACGAATCCCATATCGACTACCTGAAGAACGGATTTCCCAAGCAGCTCGCGATGAGCGACGAGGAGCTTTTCAAGGAGGAGACGAAGTACTGCGATCCGTTCGACGGGGAAAGCGGCATCGACGAGGACGGCAACCGGTGGAGCACGTACAACCCCCGATCCAAATGGGACTGGTATGTGGTCGGAGGCAGGTGCAGCGGCTGCTTGAAGACGAAAGACGGGAAGAGCGTCAATTCGGCACAAGTCGGGGAACTCGACTTCTCCCCGCGCGACGAGGACCGCGCCGCAGCGATCGACTTCTGGGAGCGCGTCGTCGAAGGGAAGGAGGACGGGGGCGAGAAGCTGTTAACGCTCTACTCTCCTGAATTCTACATCGAACGCTACGGAACAAAGGAGAACTATGCGGCATGCAAGTCCGCTTTCACCGCCTGGGCGGTTGTGACGCCGGACGGCGAATGGCACGAGAAAGGCGAGATGGGATGGTTTGCGTTAAGCAACGAGACGCACGAGGAGGCCGTTAACTGGGAGCTGCGCTTCAAGGAGAGGTTCATCGACGCCGCCGATCCCGGCTGGCGCGTGACGATCGTGGATTGCCACATCTAAGGAGGATGTTATGACCGAGAAGGGAACGAGCGGGATCGAAAAGCTGCGAGCGTTCGCGGACGACGCAACCGAGTTATTGCACGACGTCGCGGATCAGATCGAGCTAAGGCACCGGCTCGACGTCGATGAGGCGGTGAAGGAGACGGAGGACGAACTCGGCGAGCGCCTGATGCCCGAAGGATTGGAGTGGCCGAGGTTCGAGGACGGGGAGCCTATTGCGTACGGCGACGCCCCAGACGGCATCGCAGCCGTAATGGTCATGCTCGACGGAAGCGGTTACGAGCTGATCGACATGCCCGATTACGCCGTCAGGCCGCGCGGCGAGCGCGTCAAGCGCCCGAAGCCGGAGGTGCTCGCGGCGGACTGCCTGCCGATCAAGGTCGGCGATACGGTGTACCTAGAAAGCTTCGGCAGGCCGTTCACCGTCGTCGGATTCGACGGCGCGTACCTCAAGGATGCCAACGGCGGGTATCTGCGCGCCGATTGCGCGACCCACACCCCGCCGGACACGCAGGAGCAGATCGACGAGGACGCCCTCATGGACGCTGGCAAGTACGTGGCAGGGCACCCGGAAGCCGCCAGGCTGCGCGAATACCCAACCTCGTTCAGCGCGAAGCAGGCCATGATGGCCGATCTCCTGCGCCGCCAAAGGATCCTGGATGGTGTTGAGAAATGATCGAGTGGCGAGACGTTCCAGGGTACGAAGGGCTTTACCAGGTGTCGGACACTGGCTTGATCCTCGGCCTTCCAAAAAGCACATCGTCGGGGAAGATAATCAAGCCGACAATCAATGCTGACGGCTATCTGACCGTGTGCCTTTCGAAGGGCAACGCCAAGAAAACCTTCCGCGTCAATCGCCTCGTTGCGTTGGCATTCATCCCGAACCCGCTTTACAAGCTCGAAGTCAACCATATCGATGGAGACAAAGCAAACAACACCGTGTCGAACCTCGAATGGTGCGACAGATCGGAAAACGAAAAACATGCCTATTCCGCAGGTTTGAAAGAGAGAGTTCCTTCCGCTGCTTGCATGGCGGCATCAGCGAGAGCGCACATGCGGAGAGTTAGAAGGAGTGACGGAATGACGTTTGAAAGCATAAGGGATGCAGCCGCCGCAGTTGGAGCAAACGACAAGGGCGCTTCGATATCGAAGGTGTGCAGAGGATTGCGGAAATCGGCTCACGGGTTCGATTGGGAATACGCAGAGCTGGATGCCAGGACGATGGGAGGTGCGAAATGAGCACGAAGTTCGAGCTTAGCCCGGAACTGCGCCCGTGCCTGCGAGGCGGACTCCCTGCGCTGCTCCACGGCGTCTTCATCGCGTCGTGGACTCACGGAGCGTCGCCGCTTATCGGCGGTTTCAGCGCAGGCCAGGAGACCAGCGTTCGCGCGATTATCGAGAACGAGGACGGCGATCTTCTCGAAGTGCCGGTCTACGAAGTTACGATGCTTGACAGCAAGGCCAAGTTCGACGGCTTTTGCTGGGAGACGGAAGAGGGCGAGTAGCCATGCAGGAACCGAAGAGGATTCCCGTATCCGATGACGAAGATGCGGTGGTGTACAGCAAGCCCATGCAGCAGAAGATGGCTGCAATGAACCGGGCAGAGCGCCGCGCGCTCGCCAAGGAAAACGGCAGCTTCAAAAGAAACCGGAAGAAGGGAGGCGTGAAATGAGAAAGACAGCAGCATTCGCCATCGCGTCGGCTATCGCACTGTCCCTATGCGGATGCAGCGCGGCATCGACGGCTTCGCAGCAGGTTAGCGTGGCCGCCGATAACTTTGAGGTCGTCCGCGAGCTCACCGTGTTCAACAACGTAACAGGGGAGATTCTGTTCATCGCCCAGGGCCGTATGTCCGTCGAAGTCGACGACGTCGACAGCCAGCTTGAAATCATGGTCGCGCAGCCGGATGGAAAGTACGAGAAGCACTTCGTCGGCCTCAACGAGACGACCACATACGTTGTGAAGGACCTCGCCGGAGTCGACGTCGATAGCTTCCGTTACAAGATCGTCATAAACCCCGACATGATCCTGCCGTTCGAGCCGAAGCTGGTCACGGGAGGCGCGGAATGAGCGACATCTTCATATCCAAACTCGAAACGAAGGAATGCGGTCTTTCCGTTTGGAACCAAGACGAAAGCAATTGCCGCATGCTTTTTCGTCCTGAGCACACCATGACGCTTGAACTCGCCAACCATCGGGAGGGAACATGGCCGTGGTACTCGGGCATCGAGTTCGCTAGCCGCAAGGCGTGGTTCCAGTTTGTAAGGCTCGTAAACGACATGAACAGATTGGTTAAGAAGCTTCCAAAAGACGAGTGGGGGTTTCCGATCCTTCCGAAAGGAGGGGAGGAATGAGCGGATTCGCATACAACTTCCCGCCGTGCTCTTGCGCATCGCCCTACCTGCTCAACCCTGCGAGTAGCCTGGGAAGCCACGTGCGTTTCCACGATCCGAGCATCGGAGCGTGGCGTCTATGAAAGAGAAGCACATTGCATCAGTCAGTTTCGGTAAAGACAGCCTGGCCATGCTGCACGGGCTGATCGAGCGCGGCATGCCGCTCGACGAAGTGGTGTTCTACGACACGGGGATGGAGTTCGACGCGATCTACCGCGAGCGCGACCGAATCCTCCCGCTGTTCCGCGAAAACGGCATCAGGTACGTCGAGCTTAAACCGGCGATGCCGTTCTGGGAGTCTATGTTCCTGCGGCCCGTCCGCAGCCGGAAGACCGGCGAGGTCCACAAGCGCGGCTACGGATGGTGCGGCGGGCCGTGCCGGTGGGGGACGACGGAGAAGTGCCGGACGCTCGACAGGTACGCCGAGGCGGTCGGGGCGAAGGTGTACGTCGGGATAGCAGCCGACGAGACCGCCCGCCTGGCGAAGGAGGTAAAGCCGTACAAGCTGCATCCCCTGGCCGAATGGGGCATGACGGAGTCCGACTGCCTAGCAGCATGCTACGAGCGAGGCTGCGAGTGGGACGAGGACGGAGTTCGGCTCTACGACGTGCTGGACAGGGTCTCGTGTTGGTGCTGCCGAAACAAGAACATGAAGGAGCTGAAGGCTATCCGAGACCATCTGCCGGTGTACTGGTCCAGGCTCGAAGGGCTTGAGCACCACCTCGGACAGATGAAGGGGAAGCCGTTGTCAGATATAGGAGGCGAGTAACCGTGTGTATTTATTGCAATAGCGCCGTGTCGGCGCACATCATCAGCGTGGAGCAGGGAGAGGACTGGTCGCCAGGCGTGTCGGCCTACGTCATGGGCGGCGCGCTGCACGTGGAAGTCGACGCGGACGACAACTACTATTTCGCGGCCCCGGTCAATTACTGCCCCATGTGCGGGCGCAAGCTACGAGGCGATGCGTCATGACCGCAGGGCATCGATTGGACATCCAATGCACTGTGATCGTCGAGGACGCCGACGGCAACGTCGAGAGCACGTTCGAGCAGCCGCTGAAAGACGAGCAGGTAGCGGCGTTAAGGGAGCTGTGCGACGGGTGCTATGCCGACAACGGCTGCGAGATGGGCGCGGAATGCGCGCTGTACGACGACCGTGTGTTCAGAGGGGAGGACGTGGGCGAATGAGCGAGAAAGAGTACCTGGTGATCGAGGCCGATCTGATAGACTCCGCCGATCTGTGCGAGCACTGCGTCGGCAACGGCGAGGACTGCCATGGGGACTCCCTGTGCGCGCCCATTTCGAGGATCCTCGCGCGGCATGAGCGCGTCGAGCGCACGTGCGTCATCGAATCGAAGGGCACGTGGCTCTACTGCTCGAATTGCAAAAGCTGCGTAACCGGCAGCTGGGCAGATGCGACGAGCCATCATCCCATGAGGTATTGCCCGTGCTGCGGCGCGAAGGTGGTGGGCGAATCGTGAAGACCATGCGCTACATCAGCCTTTTCAGCGGCATAGAGGCCGCGAGCGTCGCATGGGGGCCGCTCGGCTGGGAGCCTGTCGCGTTCAGCGAGATCGAGCCGTTCCCGTGCGCCGTGCTGGCCGAGAGGTTCCCCGACGTGCCGAACTTGGGGGACGTAACCGAGATAGATTGGAGCAGCTACGTTGGATCAGTTGACGTTGTCGTCGGAGGAAGCCCATGCCAGTCGTTCAGCGTGGCGGGGAAGCGAGAGGGGCTTGCCGGGCAGTCAGGACTCATGTTCGAGTACATTCGGGCTGTTTCTGAGATCCGTCCTCGATACTTCGTCTGGGAGAACGTCCCGGGAGCGTTGTCGAGCGAGGGCGGGGCGGCTTTCGGACAGCTGCTCAGGGAAATGGATGGCATCGGGTACGGTCTGGCATGGCGAGTTCTCGACGCGCAGTTTTTCGGAGTGGCCCAGAGACGCCGCCGTGTCTTTCTTGTCGGACGCATTGGAGACCCGGCGAGTGCCGCAGCGGTACTTCTTGAGCGCGACGGCATGCGCTGGGATAATCCGTCGAGCCGAGCAAAGAGGGAAGAGCTTGCCCTGGCCGCTGGGAGGAGTGTTGGCGGCGATGGCCGAGGGAGGATGGGACTTCGAGCGCGCCCAGCTTCGCCAACAACCGCAGAAGGAGATGCTGCTGCCGGATGCCTGACCCCGTGGGACGTGCAGAGCAAACTGGTATTCTCGCCGAGCGGATGCGGCCCCACGCTTTCCAGCGGAACCGGAGAAGGAATGAACATCGTCCCGTCTGCGCTCACGTTCGACACGACGCAGATCACGTCTCCTGCGAACGGATGCAATCCGCAGTACGGTGATCCATGCCACCCTCTGTGCGCGAGCGCGCATGTTCCGGCGATCGCGTTCAAGTACCATGCTGGGGCCAAGGCGGGGAGCGCGGCGGTCTGCGACGACGGGACCACGCCGACGCTGACGGCTGACTACCACCAGCCCGCCGTCTGCCTGTCGGACGACACTGCGAAAGCTGCCTGCGACAAGGAGCTGGCCGGTACGCTCAAGTGCGGCGGAAGGCCGCCGGCGGTGGCGAAGGACATGATCGTTCGCCGTCTCATGCCGATCGAGTGCGAACGACTCCAAGGTTTCCCGGATGACTGGACGCGCATACCGTATCGCGGCAAATCCGCCGAGGAATGCCCGGACACGCCGCGGTACAAGGCCATCGGCAACTCGATGGCCGTGCCCGTGATGCGCTGGATAGGCGAGCGGATCGCCATGGTGGACGCGTTGGGCGGTCCGATCTGATGGCGGCGTGGCTGTTCGTCGCGTCCATCGCGCTCATGACGGCGTTCTGCGCGTGGGTGCTGGCAGGGATCGCGAGGATGCTCGCTGACGAGATGGCAAGGAAGAAGGAGGACCGTCGATGACGACGAGGAGCGTATGCCCCGGCTGCGCCCACGAGCAGGCGTGCGGGCACGCCGAAGTGCATGCATGCGCCAACCGAGAGCCGATCGAGGAGGGATCAAGCATGAACCGAGCGCAACGACGCAAGGCGGGCATCAAGAAACCGGAGCCGACGTACAACATGAGCGCCCAGCAGCTCGCTGGCATGAAGAAGGAGGCGACGAACGAGGCCATCAACGCCGCGTTCATCCTGATGCTGGCCATACCCGCGATGGTTCTGCACGACAAGTTCGGGCAGCTGATGCCCAGGGAGGTCGGCGGCAAGAACCGGGAGGAGCGGTTCGTCGACATGTGCGTGGACCTGTACGACAGCTACGTAAAGGGATACGTCACGCTCGACGACCTGCGCGAGTGGCTGTGGGAGGAGGCCAACACTAGGATCGAGATGACGTGACTGGCGGCCGATCCGGCGCGTTCTTCGCCTCCGTCCGGTTTCTAATATTGTGAAAATACTTTAACAATATGCTTGAATAATTGTTAAATATCTTTTATAATATACCTACAGGAAAGCGAAGGAGAGAAGATGACGAAGAGGAGGGACGTGGTAAGGCTTCTCGAGGAGAACGGGTTCGTGAGCAAAGGCGGCACGAACCACGAGAAGTTCGAGAACCCCGACGGCAGGTACACGATAGTGGCGCGGCACAGGGAGATCGACGATCGGATGTTCAAGATAATCAAGAAGCAGGCGGGGTTGAAATAGCCCCGCCGCTCCACCCCTTCAGGCAGGAGGCCGTTATGCAGTACACGTACGAGTTCGAGCTGTTCCGAGGCGACGGGTTCTGGATCGCCGCCCCGTTCGACATGGACGGCGCAACGCAGGGGAGCACGATCGAGGAAGCATCCGAGATGGCGGCCGACTGGCTTCGCATGGACGTCGAGCACCGCTTGATGCGCGGGATCGACCTGCCGAAGGCGACGTTCGGCCACGAGCCGCAGGAAGGCGGCATCCTCATGGTGGTCTCGGTCGAGGCGGGCTTGGACGCCGTCAAGAAGGTCTCGGCGTCCGAGGCGGCGCGCATGCTCGGCGTGACGCCCGCCCGCGTCACAGCGATGATCAAGGACGGTTTGCTCGATGCCTACAAGGACGGGGCGAGGACGTGGGTGACCGTCGACAGCATTGACGAGCGAAAGCGAAACCCCGGAGTCGTTGGCAGGCCGAAGAAGGCGGCCATGGCGTAACTGAACGGGCACCGCTTCGGCGGTGCCTTTTTCGTGTAACGCCTGTTGGCATAGTGATAATGGAAGCGATAAATTATAATGGAACCATCATCGGACTCTTGCGATCGGAGGATCAGTTGAGCGTGACAATGGGCAAAGGCGAGTTCAAGGCTTACATGTGCAACGTCATCGACCACATGGACGAGGGAAGCGAGCAGTACCGGAGGTTCTCGGAGCTGTTCCTGACCGCTTGCGGCGTGATCGACGAGGACGGGAATTTGACCGAGGAGTACCGCTGCTCGCCGTACTGGTCGGGAGGTGACGACGGAACGCCACTGCGGCAGAGCGTCGAAGCGGAACTTCTTCGAAAGGTTTCGCCCGAAGTCAGAAACGCGATCATGGAGATGGAGGCTGCCAATGCCCGGTAGGGTGTCGCACTCTCCCAAGTACAGGCAGGCGCAGGATTACTTCCGACACGTCCTCAGCCTCGACCGCCGCATAAGCAGCCTGGAGGCTGAGATCGAGCGCCAGCAGTCGCGCCTCGCCCTCAACGGGGTGGAGGGCGGCGAGCGCGTGAGCCGGACGATGGAGGGCGACAGCCTCGAGCGCGGGTTCGTCAAGCTCTACGACTACTGCGACGCCCTGGACACGCGGCTCATCGAATACGTGGACGAGCGCGATCGAGCCATATCGACGCTCGACTGCCTTGCTGACGGCGACATGGTTCAGATCGTCTACCTGCGCTACTTCGAGGGCGTCAGCTTCCCGGCGATCCACAAGATGTTCGCGGTCGGCGCTCGGCCTATGAGCGAGCGCAAGATGTACAGCCTGCATGAGCAGGCCATGTGTCGCCTATGGCATTTCATTCCGCCGGAATACCGACAGCGCAAAAGTGTGCAGTAAATTGCAGTGAAATATTTGATACAGTGTAACCAGTCGAGCCGTCCCAATAAGGGGCGGCTTTTTTTATGCCCAAAGCCGGGAGGTTTATATGCAAGACGCTAAAACTAAAAAAGCCATGTTGAGCCAGCCTATGGCAGGCAAGACCGAGGATGAGATAACTGCAACGCGCGATGCGGCTATCGAGGCGCTTACTGCTATGGGCTACGAGGTAATTAACACGCGGTTTACAGATGAGTGGTACAGCAAAGAGGCTATGGACGAGCGCGGAGTTGTAAATATCCCGCTTTGCTTTATGGCAAAAAGCCTTGAGGCAATGTGTAACTGCTACGCTGCATATTTTTGTAACGGATGGGAGACCACGCGCGGCTGTCGTATCGAGCACGAGGTAGCTAAGGCATACGGAGTAGAGATTATCTACGCTTAATCATTAACTAGGAGGTTGCCATGGTCAGCATCGATCACATGATTCGCGCTGCATTGCGCAAGGATAACCTCATAAGCAATGCAATGCTTCGCGCGTGCGGTATACCAGTGCCGCGCTTATTCAGAGCGGGAACAATCGTTCGTGTTGATGAATACGATGGGCTGATGGAGTGCTTTGCCAACCATGGGTCGCCGATGGACGGGCGACATGCTTAGATCATGTCCAGTGTGCGGGCGCATCCATGATTCTCGCATCAAGTGCAAGAGCTCGCTATCTCAAGAGCGAACCGACGCGCAGAGGTTTCGCAGCAGCGCAGCTTGGCAACGTAAGCGCGACGAGATAGTGACGCGAGACTTAGGACTATGTCAAGCGAGCCTGCGCGAAGATCCACCACGGCTTGTTACTGATGCCTTGCAAGTACATCATATCGTCAAGGTAGAGAGCGAGTGGGACGCACGCCTCGACAACGACAATCTTATTACATTGTGTGGTTACTATCATGAGTTGGCTGAATCTGGGGCGATTAGAGCCGACGTGCTGCGCCGATGGGCTTACGAGTCGGAGGAAGGTATCCCCCCGTCTCTCGCAGGCTTAGGTGGCGCGTCAGACGTAGACCAACGCCGCTAGACAAGACACACAAAGTTCCTTTAATAAATAATTCGGAGGTGATCCCATGGCTAGAAGAGCTGTTGTTTCCGGTGCGTCGAAAGGTCATCAGACAAAAGCGCAGAAAGATAGGCGCGCTCAAGTTGAGGCAGAATGGCGGCGTGGGAACATTGCTGATTATGAACCTATGATGCTGTCGGAGTCAGGAATGATCGTATTCGCCGAGCTTGCTAATGCCATGCCAAACGACGCGCTTGCTAAAGTTGACGGTTACACACTTGAGACGGCGGCCGACGCACTCGACAAGATGCGCGAGTGTCGGGAGGCGATCAGCTCAGAAGGACTAATAGTCGATATGCCAAACGCGCGAGGCGAGCTCGTGCCAGAACAAAACAAGTCGATCCTCGTCTACCAGAAGTATTCCGAGATTGCGAAAAAGTGGCTTATCGAACTTGGACTCACTCCATCTGCTCGCAGCAAGATAGCAAACGACGCGGCAGCAAAGGCGACAAAGAAGAGCTCTGTATTTGACGTCATGGACGATGAAGATGAAGGATGACCATGCAGCAGATTACGCCCGCGCCGCCGTAAACGGTACGCTATACGCGCCGCATGTTGATGGGGTTAAACCTGATAATCTTGTGCCTAGATACGTAAAGCTACAGTGCGCTGATTTCTTAAAAATGTGGGACGGCGATGACCCTAAGTATTTCGTTGATCGGGTGTTGCTGCGCAAGATATGTCGCATACTTAAATTGCTCATTATGGCTAAAGGGCCAAAAGTAGGGCACACGGTATATGATGCATTTGCTGGCTTTGATTGGCTTATCGTTACGGCACTCTTGTGTTGCGTTTACCGCGACGACAAAACAAGGCGTAGGTACGAAACAGCACTGCTTGAAATATGTCGTAAAAACGGAAAGACATTCGTCGTTGCTGTTTTATTCTTGTTGTTGTTTCTTCTTGAGCCACCGTTTTCTAGGTTCTTCAGCGTCGCGCCCGATGGAGAGCTAGCTCGTGAGATAAAGCAGGCCCTTGAGCCTCTTATCACCATCAATGCTGAGGCTTTAGAAAACGATCTTGACGTTCGGCGTGATTGGGTTAGATCGAAGCGTAAAAAAACCGAATACAAGCCGCTTAACTATTCGACCAACCGCATGGACGGCAAAGAGCCAAACGTCTTTATTGCGGATGAGATTGGCGCGCTACCTACCAACTATGCCATTGAATCAATGCGATCTGGTCAGTTGATGGTGACGAAGAATCGTCTTGGATTTTGCATATCGACAAAGTATCCAACCATCGATAACCCAATGGAAGATGAAGTCAAGGTTGCAAAACGATCGCTTGACGGTATCGATGTAGACGAAACGCTCTTCGCGCTCTTGTATGAACCGGATGATCCGAAAGAATGGATGACGGACAACACTATCCTTGCGCATGGAAACCCTCTTGCTCTTGAGATGGAAGCGGTATGGAACGATCTTTTGAAAAAACGTTCTGCTGCCATTGCCGTAGAAAATAAGCGTGAAAACTTTCTCACAAAGCACTGCAACATCATTTACTCGGGAGCTGGAACCGAAACGTTCGTTCCCGTTGATGCGGTACGTGCAGGAAGCTGCGAATGTATTGATTTTTCTGGTCGCGAATTGTATGTAGGCGTTGACCTCGCCATGAGCAACGACAACTGCGCGGTTGCGGTGGTGTTTGAAGAAGATGACGAGATAGTTTGCGACGTAAAGGCGTTTATACCAGAAGAGCGAATAGAAGAGAAGTCCAAGTACGAGCACGTGGACTACCGCCAGTTCATCGCCGCCGGCAACTGCGTGGCGTGCGGCGACATGGTCGTCGACTACTCGGTCATCGAGCGGTTCGTGGAGAGTATCGAAGAAGAGTACGGCGGAACGGTCGTCTCGATCGGATACGACAGGTACAACGCCCTGTCCTCGTCGCAGAAATGGGAGGAGGCTGGCTACACGACCGTCGAGATCAAGCAGCATTCGAGCGTGCTCCATCCGCCGACCAAGCTCCTCTCGGAGAAGATCGAGTCGAGGAAGTTCAGATACCGTGCGAACAAGATGCTGGAAATTAACTTCCAGAACGCGAAATGCACGTACGACACGAACCTGAACAGGTACGTGAGCAAGAAGAGGTCGAACGGCAAGGTCGACATGGTGATGGCGATCATCGACGCGGTGTACCTGCTTCAGCAAGACGTGCTGTTCGGCGATGACGATTTTGTTTGTCAATAAGGAGGTGATCATGGGAATTTTTGGATTAACTACACGCGCGGTCGAAGAAGAGTTGACGGCTGAGGATTTGACCGCAGGGTCGGTTATCAATACCGTATCGGTTGGGAAAGAAGAAGCGATGGCCATACCGGCGTTCGCCGCATGCGTCGACACCATATCGGGCACCATCGCGTCGTTGCCGATTAAGCTTTTCAGCGATGACGGAGTGGAGACGCACGAAGTCCTTGATGACAAGCGCGTAAGGCTGCTCAACGGGGACACGGGCGACACGCTGACCGCCCCCGAAATGATTAAAGCCGTCGTGGAAGACTATTATTGCTCGAGCGTTGGCGGAAACATATACGTCAACCGCGTTAGAAACGAAGTGAAGAGCCTCCACTATGTCGAGTGCGGATCGGTGCAGCCGCTCATCGGGTCGAACTACGACCCTATTTTCAAGCAATCAGGCTTCTTAGTCCAAGGGCGCGAGTACTTTCCATGGGATTTCGTCCGCATCTTGCGCGCAACACGAGACGGGCGGTTCGGCAGAAGCGTCGTAGACGCTAACCGCGAAGCCCTGTCTGTCGCGTACATGACCATGCTCTACGAAAGATCGCTCGTCGCACGCGACGGAAACAAGCGAGGGTATCTTCAGTCCGCCAAAAAGCTCGGACCGAGTGCGCTCAAGTCGCTGCGCGATGCCTGGAGAAGGTTCTTCGGTCGCGCTGAGGAAAGCATGATCATCCTCAACGACGGCGTGACTTTCCAAGAGGCTTCGGCGACTTCGACCGAGATGCAGCTCAACGAGAACAAGCAGACGAACTCGGACGACATCTACGCCATGTTCAAGATGCCGCCCTCCATCATCCGAGGCGGCGGTACCGACAACGCGTCGAAAAATGATCGCGACAACTATGTCCGCTACTGCATTATCCCGTTACTCGCTGACTTCAGGGCTGCATTAAACAAGACGCTACTACTCGAAAGCGAGAAAGAGAGCTACTTTTTCGATTTTGATCTGTCTGAACTCGCAAAAGCAGACATGAAGGAGAGATGGGAGGCATGGGCTGTTGCGAAGAAGAACGGGTTCGTCAAACCTGACGAAGTTCGTCGACGCGAGAACCTTCCGCCGCTGGGCCTCGACTACATCAGCCTCGGACTGCAGGACGTCCTGCTCGATCCGGCAGCTAAGAAGATCATCATCCCGAACATGGGCAAGGCGATAGGCCTGGACAGCATGCCCACTGGCGAAAGCGAAACCATGCAACCCTTCGAGGGAGGTGAAGAAAATGCAAGTGACGTTGAGGAATGATTCGGCTGAGATCGAAGGGTACGTGAACGCGGTAGGCCGCGAATCACGACCGCTGCGCGACAAGGACGGCTATTTCGTCGAGGTCATCCAACCCGGCGCTTTCGCGCGCGCCTTGCAACGTGGAAGGCGCGAAATGCTGCTCAACCACGACGAGACGCGCGTGCTTGGCACCGAGGGAGACAACTTGGAGCTGCACGAAGACGGCGTCGGTCTTTTTGCTCGCGCGTGCGTGACCGATCCTGAAGCTATCGACAAGGCAAAGAAGCGCGAGTTGCGTGGGTGGAGTTTCGGCTTTATCCCGTTGCAAGAGCGATGGGTTGAAGTAGACGGAATGCGCCGCCGTTACGTCGAAGACATGGATTTGCGCGAGGTATCCATTCTTGACATGCGGAAACTCCCAGCATACGCCGCAACAAGTGTTCTTACGCGCGACGTTGAAGGTTCGGATGCTCCCGTAGAGTACCGAACGATGGACGTCCAAAATGTTGACGTGTTAGAGACTCGCGAAGAACAGATTGATTACTCGCCGTATACGTCAGTTATCGATGAGCTTAAACGCTAATCAACAACCAAAGTAAATGAGCGCCTGCGGGCGCTTTTTTTATGCCAAAAATCAAAAATGGAGGTAATAAATGGAGAAGCTCAAGGCGCTCATGGAAAAGCGCAACTCGAAAATCGACGACATGAACGCGATCATGAACGCCGCCGTCAACGAGACCCGTGCGCTCACCGATGAAGAAGACGGCACGTTTAAGGAACTTGAGAACGAGGTTCGTGCGCTTGATTCCACGATCGAGAAAATCAAGCAGGCGCGCGAGAAGCTCGACGTGCCGCAGCCGCGCGGCGAAGGTTCCAGCGAAACTAACGAGCAAGCAGAAGAGCGCGCTTTTGCGGCCTACATTCGCGGCAAGGTCGAGACGCGAGCCGACAAGAATCTCGTTGCCGCTGATAACGGAGCGATCATCCCAAAGACGATCGCTAACCGCATCATCAAGAAAGTGTACGAGATTTCGCCCATCGTCAATGCGGCAACCCATTACAACGTAAAGGGACAGCTCGACCTGCCGTATTACGATGAAGAGACGAGTGCTATCAGCGTTTCGTACGCTGATGAGTTCGCCACGCTTGAGGCCAACGTCGGCAAGTTCGCGAAAATCACCCTCAATGGCTTTTTGGCCGGTGCTCTGACCAAGGTTAGTCGATCGCTCATGAACAACAGCGACGTCTCGCTTGTGGCGTTCGTGGTCGACGACATGTCCATGAAGATCGCGCGCTGGCTTGAGAAAGAGTTGTTGATCGGCACCTCAGGCAAGATCGAGGGGCTTTCCACCTGCAAGCAGACCGTTACCGCCGCTGCGGCGACCGCGGTCTCCGCAGACGAGCTTATCGACCTGCAAGAGAGCGTCATCGACTTCTACCAGTCAGGCGCTATGTGGATCATGAACCGCAAGACGCGCACCGCGATTCGCAAGCTCAAGGATTCGAACGGCCGCTATCTGCTGCAAGACGACATCACCGCCCCGTTCGGCAAGGTCCTCCTCGGCAAGCCCGTGTACACATCCGACAACATGCCCGAGATGGCAGCAGGGAAAGCAGCGATCTTCTACGGTGACTTCTCCGGGCTTGCGTGCAAGTTCGCCGAAGACCCGACCATCCAGGTGCTTCAGGAGTTCTACGCGACGCAGCACGCCATCGGTGCCGTCGGATGGCTCGAAGTGGACGCTAAGATCCAGGTCGAGCAGGCAATCGCTCAGCTCAAGATGAAGTCGGCCTAATGAAGCTGGTGGCAACGGCGTGCTTTTCGGGGGCGCTTGGTTCTGCCGGTATCGGAAACACGCTCGAAGTTGATGAAAAGACAGGCAAAGTAATGCTTGAGCAGGGGTATCCAGTAAAGGAGGTTCGGAATGAAGCTAAGCGAGATGCAAGAGAGCATGATACTGAACCACCTGCGCCTGCATCCTGATTTCGTCTCAGATGAAGACAAAACGTATATAGAGGCACTGGAAATCGCCTCTATTGCGTTTGTCGAGGAGTATTGCAATATCGACACTGCCTACATCGACGCACACGAAGAACTTACCATTGCGGTGCTCGTGCTCATCGGCGACATGTACGACAACCGAACCCGCTACGTGGACAAGGCGAACCTGAACAGGACGGTCGAGACCATCCTTTCGCTGCACGACCACAACCTTATCGATGATGCAACCTAGCAGCCATTTTACGGAGCCGTTTGCCATCGCGGTCGACGAACTTATTGTTGACGACTTGGGCGATCAAAGCGAAACGCAGCGAGTCTTGTTCAGGGGGTTCGCGAAAGTTTCAAACCTTAATTCGCGTGAATTTTGGGAAGCGGCTGCACTCGGAAGCGAACAAACACGCAAGTTCTTTATGCGCTGGGTACCATCGCTTGATGCCGTTGATCTCGATAGGGCCTACGTGCTGTGGCGTGGCAAAAGGCTATCAATCACGTCGGTAGACAACGTCGACATGAGAAACGAGACGGTCATCATCAGAGCAAAGGAGGTCAGGAAATGAGCGGGGGAGTAGTGGTTGATGCCTCCGGTTTCGGAGCTGCTTTCGATGGCATACTCGATGACTTCTTACGCGAATGCGTTGTCGATTCAAAAAAGGCCGTGAGTGCAACAGGTCGCGAGTTGGTAAACGATCTAAAAGGATCGTCACCAAGCAAAACTGGTAAGTATGGCTCAGGCTGGCGCATGCGCACTGAGTTTGACAGTTTCGGCGGCTACTATGTGCGCGTCTACAACGTGACGAAACCTAGCCTCACCCATCTGCTTGAGTTTGGACACGGAGGCCCGCGCCCAGCAGGAGCGCATCCACATATTGGCCCTGCTGCCGACAAGGCTCAAGGCAACTTACTGCAAAGGATGGCGCATGGATAGGGCAAAGATCGCGGCTATCGCGAAAGCTTCCGGGTTGCCGTTCGTGTACGCGTCGTGGAAGCCGGACAAGCAACCACCGATGCCGTACGTGGCGTATAGGTATAGCTATTCAAACGACCTTTGCGCTGATGGCATCAACTACATGCCGATCGAAAACTGGCAAATAGAGCTTTATGCCGAAGCAAAAGACGAAATGCATGAAAAATTGCTAGAAGCCGCCATCAATGAGGCTGGATGGTGCTTTGAAAAGCGAGAGTACGGCTTTGATGACCCTTACCAGTACCTGCAAACCATCTACTTGATCAAAACCATCGGATAGCGGCCTGCGGGCCGCTTTTTCATTTAGGAGGCAAATATGTCGGGAACGGAAAATCGCGTTCGGTTCGGCTTGTCGAACGTCCATGTAGCGCCGCGCACCGGAGAGGGAACGTACGGCGCTCCCGTCAAGGTTCCGGGAGCGGTGAGCCTGACGGCAAGCCCGGAGGGCAACTCCGACAAGTTCTACGCGGACAACATCCCGTATTACACCGCTATCACGAACGCTGGCTATTCGGGAGATTTGGAGCTTGCAATTCTGCCCGATACCGTGAAAGTTGCACTCGGTCTTGGATTTATCGATACCAATGGCGCGTTCGTCGAAGACGCGGATTTGGTTGCGGTTCCTTTCGCGCTGCTCTTCGAGGTTAACGGCGATGTGAAGAACCGCCGAAACGTGTTCTACAGCTGCACGGCGCAGCGTCCGAGTGACGAGAGCAAGACGAAGGAGGACGGCACGACGGTCACCACCGAGAAGCTGTCGATCACCATGATCCCCGAGCCTATCGACGGCAAGAACATCACGAAGCTGTCCATCGAGCCCTCTACGGAGAACAAGGCCGTCTACGACAAGTTCTTCACGTCGGTCATCAAGCCGAACGAGCCTACGGTCTAATATGCTCAAGGCCGACATATACGGCATGGAGGTGCCCATGCAAGGCTCGCCATACACCTATCTGGTGTACCGCACCGAGTTCGGACGGGGGATTCTCGCCGACATCCAAGAGGCTTACTCAGGAGATGTGCCGGACATGTCGATCCTGCTTCAGGTGGCCTGGGCGATGGCCCGCACCTTCGACGACGCCGTTCCCCCGTACGCCGATTGGCTGCGGGGGTTCGACCCGAAGGAGTTCGCGCTGGGCGACGCCCGCGCGATGGAGGTGATCGACAAGGCCGCATCGGCCGAGCTGTTTCGTGTTCGAAAGACCGGGAAAGCCAAGCGGAGGATCGCCAGAGCCGTGGGACGAATGGCGCAGCGTATTGGCTGCGCTGCGGATAGGGTTCTCGCTCGCTGAGATCAGGCATGTGACCATGCGCGACTTCATCGCGTACGCGGACTTGGCCTACGAGCCTCAATCAGAAACAACGGAGAAAGAGGCCACGCAGGCCGACATAGACGCGCTGCTCGGTTAGGGGGCTTGTAGATGGCTGATATTTACAAAGGATTGACGGTCAAGCTCGGCGTCGACTCATCGAGCCTTTCCCGCGGCCTGAGAAAATCGAAGAGCGAGGTGCGCGGCGTATCGTCCGACTTGAAGCTGCTGTCCAAGGCCCTGAAAGCGGACCCTTCCAACGCTAATCTGCTCGCTCAGCAGCAGAAGGACTACAGGCGGGCGATCAGCGCGACGATGGACCAGCTCGAAATGCTCGCGCAGGCTGAAAGGCAGCTCAAGCACGAGATGTCGGACTCCTTCGTCGGCCCCGTCGACAAGGCGGCGCAGCACGACCAATGGACGAGGCTCCAATCCGACATCGTCATGACCGAGCAGAAGCTCAAAGGCTACAAGCAGGCGCTGGCCGATTCAATCGTGCAGCAGAACCTAGCCGCCTCCCGCCTCGATAGATTCGGGCAAAGCGTGAAAAACACAGGCGATAGGCTCGTTTCCGTCGGTCGTAGGATCGAGGGCGTCGGATCGTCATTGACGACCGGGGTCACCGTCCCGATGGCCGCCGCCGGTGCCGCCACCATCGCCGCCGCCGCGAGCATCGACACGTCTCTCACCAACGTCAAGAAGACGGTGAACGGAACGGACGAGCAGTACCTGAAGCTCAAGCAATCGGCCATCGAGTTCTCTCAGACGAACGCCGTCAGCGCGTCGCAGATACTCGACATCCAGGCCCTCGGCGCGCAGCTCGGCTTCGCCATAGACGAGCTCGACGAGTTCGGGCGCGTCGTGTCGGGCCTCGACATCGCCACGAACATGAACGCCGAGCAGGCCGGAACCGAGATGGCCCAGTTCGCCAACATCACGAAGATGAATCGCAGCGAGATCAGCAACTACGGAAGCGCCATCGTCGGGCTGGGCAACAGCTTCGCCACCACGGAATCGGACATATCGTCCATGGCGATGCGCATAGCCGCATCGGGAACGCAGGTCGGCATGTCGCAAGCCGACATCCTCGGCCTCGCAGCCGCGCTGTCCGCGATGGGCGTCGAAGCCGAAGCGGGCGGCACGGCGGTAAGCACGATAATGGCCCAGATCGACAAGGACGTAGCGACCAACTCCGCATCGGTCGAGACGTGGGCGAGCACCGCGGGCATGTCTGCGCAGGAGTTCGCCGACGCTTGGCGAAACGCCCCGGTCGACGCGCTTTCCGCGCTCCTCTCGAACATGGAATCGACGACCGCCGAGGGCGGCAACATGTCGGTCATGCTCCAAGAGCTCGGCATCGACGGCGTGCGCCAGACCGACATCATGAAGCGCCTTGCCGGAAACTCGGAGCTCGTCGGCAGCGCCGTCGCGAAATCCAACGAGGAATGGACGAAGAACACCGCACTGTCGAAAGAGGTCGAGAACCGAAACCAGTCGCTCGCTGCCAAGTTCGAGATGTTGAAGAACCGCGCTATCGCGATAGCGGAATCCGTCGGCGGGCCCCTTGCAGACGCGCTTCTCGAAGCTATGGACGCAGCCGAGCCGCTCGTCAAGGCCATAAGCGACGGGGCGAAGGCGTTCTCCGAAATGGACGATGGTCAGCAGAGGGCCATCGTCGCGGCCCTCGCCTTGGCAGCGGCGCTGGGCCCCGTCCTGAAAACGACGGGCAAAGTGTCGAGCGCCGTCGGGAAGCTGGCTGAAAAGCTCGGAGACGGATCTCGGGACGCGGCGAAGCTGTCGGCGGAGGCGAGCGCGGTCGGCGTGAAGGCGAAGGTCGCTTCGGTCGGCGTGAGAGCCCTGAGCGCCGCCACCAAGGCGTTGAAAGCCGCAGCGGGCGCACTCGCCTTCGTGCTCGTCATGGCTGCGGCGGAGAAAGCGGCCGAGCGTCTCTACTCCATGAAGCAGCGATCAGACGCGGCGTCGGGCGCGACCGACGGCCTCCGCGAAGCCGTGGACGCCATGAACTCGAGCCTTTCGGGCGCCGTCCCGGTCATCGACTCGGCGACCGGCAAGACCGAGGAACTCGCCTCGTCGGCCTATGATGCGATGAAGAAGCAAGCCGATCTCGCCGACGAGATGAAGAAATCATGGCAGGACGTCAACACCGACAAGGCGCTCATCGAAGAGTACATGGGCGTCATCGAGCAGCTTACCGGAAAGTACGACGAGAACGGCAACAAGGCCGCTCTCACCAAGGAGGAGCAGGAGAAGCTCCAAGCCGCCGTCGCAGGCGTGAACGAGGTGTGCGGGACGTCCTACAGCGTCGTCGACGCTCAAAACGGCATCCTTAGCGAATCCACCGGCGCTATAAAGAGCAACACCGAAGCATGGGTGGCGAACGCGGACGCCCAGGCCGCGCAAGAGCAAATGGTCGAAATGAAGAAGCAATGGTACGACCTCGACCGACAGCGTCACGATCTGAACAAGGAGATCGCAGAAGATGAAGCGCGCCTGAACGAGCTCAACGGGCGCAGGACCGACCTCACGAGAGCCGAAGCCAGCGAGCAGCAGCACCTCGTGAACAAGCTGGAAGAGAGCAAAGTCGCCCGCGACGACCTGACGAAGTCCATGGGCGAGAACGAAGAGTACCAGAAGCGCCTGATCGGAAAGGCCTCGGAAGCGCAGGACGCGTTGAGCAGGACGGCTCCGAAGCTGGAGGAGCTGATAGCGAAAAATCGGGAATGGAGCGAAGCCCTCGCCGATTCGGGCATCGACGTCGCCGCGTTCTCGCAGAAGCTGTCGGAACTCGGCTACTCGACGTCGGACCTTGCGAGCATGTCTACCGAGCAGCTCACGGCGCTCGCCGGTGCGTACGGGTCGAACACCGCCGACATCATCGCCATGTGCGACCAGATGGGCATAGCGGTGCCGCAGAAGATGCGGGAGGCCGTAACCGGCGCGACCCAGGAAGTCGCCGCCGAAACTCCTAACGCGGCAAGCGCCATGCTGCTGTTCAAGGACGGCATGCTGCAATCCTACGATCCGGTCACCGGTCAGTTCTCGCAGGTGACGAACGACGCGCTGGCGCAGATCACCGGCGGAATCGCGGCAGGCGCTCCAAGCGTCGATACGGCGGTCATGACCATGCGCGACGGAATGCTCTATACATACGACCCGCTAACGAGGATGTTCGTCGAAGCAACCGACAGCGCGATGGATGCAGCTGCTTCCGCCGTCGAGAGCGGGACGCCTCCCGTGCGGAGCGCGACGGCGGGCCTCGTCGAGGGAGTGGACTACGAGACGGGGCAGATGCCCGGAAAGGTCGCGGACAACACAGAAGAGGCAGGGAACGCCCTCGTCGCGGGCATCGACGCGGCGCAGGGATCCGTCGCATCGTCAGCCGATGCCGTAAGCAAGCTCGCAGCAGACCGCATGAGCAGCGCATCGAAAGACGCTTGGTGGGCTGGCCATAACATGGCGGCTGATTCGTTCAAGTCAGGCGTGGACGGCGGAAGGGGCCAGGCCGTCGGAGCGGCAGACGCGGCGAGCAAGCTCGTCGCCGACCATTTCAGCAGCGCGAACGGCGACGCCTGGTGGGCCGGGCGCAATATGTCGGCTGGTTTCGCGAAAGGCATCAGCGACGGCGGGTCCATCGCGGTCGAAGCCGCCGCAAGCGTCGCGCGCGACGCCATCAACGCGGCGAAAGCGGAAGCGGACATCCATTCTCCGTCAAGAGTGATGGAGGAGGCCGGCGAGTTCTTCACCGAGGGCTGGGCAATCGGCATCGGGAACAAAACGCGCATGGCGATTGAATCCGCACGAAAGATGGTCGAATCGACATTCACGGCCGTTCCGTCCTCTATGAGCAGCGTCGAAAACATGAGGCTGAGCGCGTCAGCCGAGAAACCATCATCTTCTTCCGCTGTCAACGTGACAGTAGATAACGACGGTGGAATCACGAAAGAAGACGTGTACGACGCGATGGTAGCCGCTATCGGCTCGGCAGGCGGCGGCGAGGTCGCCGTGTACGTCGACGGCCGAGAGGTGACGAACGCGCTTGCTCCTGGGCTCGGACGCCGGCTCGGGACTATCGAGAGACGGAGGTCGAGCGGATTATGAAGAACAGGATCGTGGTCGGGGGCAGGGATCTGCTCTCTTGTTACGGCCTCGTGATGGAGGACGGATTCGTTCTGGGCGCTCCGGCGCCGAAAGCGCGCATGCTCGAACTGCCTGGCAGGGACGGCTCCCTCGACGTGACGGAGTCGTTCGGCGACGTGCTATACGAGGATCGGGAGCAGGAGTTCGTCTTCGGCGCCGTCGGCTCGTTGGATTTCGAGAAGACGAAGACGGACGTTGCCCGATACATCCACGGCAGGGTCCACGATTACCAGTTGAGCATGGATCCCGGATACACGTACCGAGGCCGCTTCGCGATCGACGAATGGTACACGCTCATGCGCGTTGGGAAGATAAAGGTGAAGGTCACCGCGAATCCCTACAAGTCCGCCGGCACGAAGGTCCATACGGTCGACGCCCAGGCGGGCGCGCACCTGCGCCTGCTGCCGGGGCGGGGGCGGGTGCGCCCCGTGTTCGAGTCGCAGATGCCCTGCCACGTCGTGGCGAACGGCGTGGACGTCGTGCTGCCGCCCGGATCGCACACGGCCGTGGGCCTCACGATCCGCGACGGGGCGTCGGACGTGTACGTCAACACCGGCGGCTCGATCAGAGGAGGCACCACGACGTGGGGCGACCTCAAGGAGAGGGGCCTCACGTGGGGCGACCTCAAGGGCAAGAGGTGGCACGAGGTCATGTACATGGCCGGCGCGCCCGCTCCCAACGAGGCGTACCGGGTCAAGATCGCATACGAGGTATTGGAGCTGTAGCATGGAAACGACAACGAGGCT